>JAKAQU010000089.1:2654-9587 GCA_021819535.1 Pseudomonadota bacterium
TTCCGATCTCTATCTCGCCGCTTTTCTCGCCGAGCGGATCGGAGAAAATTTCGCCGCCCGCATTTCGGGCGTGACGCGCGGCGTTTTATTCGTCACATTGCAGGAGACCGGCGCCAGCGGAATCGTTCCGCTCTCGTCCTTACCTGATGACGACTGGATGTTCGATCACGGATCGCAAAGGCTGCTCGGGCGCAGGCGGCGGATCGCCTATCGGCTGGCGCAGGCGGTAACAGTGCGTCTGATCGAGGCGACCCCGCTTACCGGTGGCCTGATATTCCAAATCCTTGGCGATGCGGAGGACGCCTCATCACCCCGTCATCGGGCGCCCGGCGGAAAGGCAACCCGACGAACGCCGGCGCGCGCCAAGCGGCCGCCGAAGCGCCGATCTTCTTCATCCCGAACGTGAGAGCGACAGGGTTTTTCGTTCTGCTGCTCGTCATCGGTCCGGCCTGGGCGCAAAACGTCGCCGGGGCGGCGGGTGCGGCATTTCCCACCCCGCTCGCCGGGCACGTCTTCGCCACCGCCTATGCCTTCATGGCGCCCCGCACCCTCGATCCGGTGCCGATCCCGCGCCTTGCCCTCTGGCTTCTGCGCGGGCTCGCGGTGATGGACCCCTCGCTCGCCGCGACAGAGCGCGACGGCCAGGTCGAACTCCGTGTCGCGGGGCAGATCCGGGCTTCGCTGCCGGCGCCTCCGGCCGAGGATGCCGAGGGCTGGGGGACGCTCACGGCGGCACTGGCCGAAACCGGCTTCGCGGCATCGCCGCTGGTGCGCCGGGGTGGTCCGCAGGGGCTGATCAGGGGGCTGTTCGACGAGCTGTTCACCCATCTCGATCCCTATTCGCGCTACAGCCCGCCGGGCGAGGCTGAGATCGACCGCCAGGGGCGGCGGAACGATGGCGGGCTCGGCCTCGTCCTCGGCCAGCGCGGCGCCTTCATCACCATCGAGCAGGCCGTCGCGGAAAGCCCGGCGGCCAAAGCGGGAATCCACACCGGGAGCGCCGTTCTCGCGATCGATGGCGAGGCGGTCGACCATGCCGACGCCCCGACCATTGCCGCGATGCTCGCCGGCCCGCCCGGAACCCGTGTCCGGCTCACGCTGCGCGGGCATGATGGGCGGCGCCAGAGTTTCGATCTCGTTCGCGTCCCCGAGCCGGGGCAGACCGTTTTCGCAAGCGTCATCGCCGATGATCTTCTGCTTATCCGCCTCACCGGATTTCAACGCGCAACCGAGCAGCAACTGGATATGGTGCTGGCCGCCGCCGTGGCCGGGCGGCCGCCGCTTCGTGGTCTCGTGCTCGATTTACGCGGCAATCGCGGCGGGTTGCTGCAGCAGGCGGTGAGCGTCGTTGGCGACCTGCTCGGCTCGGGTCTCATCGCGACCACCGCCGGGCGCGATCCGGCGGCGAACCGGGTGCTCGAAGCCGATGCCGAGGCGCGCGCCGACGATCTCCCGGTGGTCGTGCTGGTCGATGGCCGCTCCGCCAGCGCCGCCGAGATCACCGCCGCCGCCCTCGCCGATAACCGCCGTGCCGTCGTGCTCGGCAGCGCGACCCTGGGCAAGGGGCTGATGCAGACGGTCACGGCACTCCCCGATGGCGGTGAGTTATATGTCACCTGGAGCCGGGTTCTGGCGCCGCTCGGCTGGCCGATCCAGGATCTCGGCGTATTGCCCCAGGTTTGCAGCAGCCTCGGCGCTGCGACACTCGCGCGCGAACTCGATGATCTCGCGCACGGCGAGCGGCCACTGGCGCAGGCGCTCGCCGCGCATCGCACGGCGCGGGCGCCGATCGCTCCCGCGATGGTGCTGGAAATCCGCAGCGCCTGCCCCGCGGCCCTCGGCACCGATGCCGATATCGAGGCGGCGCATTACCTGCTAACCCACCCCGTGGCCTATGCCAACGCCCTGCTGCCGCCGCAGTTCCTTCCCGCCGCTCCCTGAAGGAGGTGCCGATGTACAACCCGCCCGCGTTTCGCGAAGACCGCATCGAAGTTCTGCATGAAACGATGCGCCGCGCGCCGCTCGCCAATCTCGTCGTCCAGAACGGCGAGGGCTTCGAGGCCAGCCCGCTGCCCTTGCTGCTCGATCCCGAGCCGGCGCCGCTCGGAACACTTTCGGGCCATATTGCGCGCGGCAATCCGCTGGCGCGCGCCGAGGGGGCCATGGCGCTCGCCATTTTCATGGGGCCGGACACCTATGTGACGCCGTCCTGGTATGCGACCAAGCGCGAAACCGGGCGGGTTGTGCCGACCTGGAATTATGTCACCCTCCACGCCGAGGGCCGGCTGCGGTTTTTCGACGACCCCGAGGCACTCCTCGCCCTCGTGCGGAATCTTACGGCGCGGCATGAAGGCGAGCGCGCGAAGCCTTGGGCGGTCGAGGACGCGCCGGCGGATTTCATCGCAGCCCAGCTCAAGGGGATCATCGGCTTCACCCTCACCCTCACTCGCCTCGAAGGAAAGTGGAAAATGAGCCAGAACCGCACCCCTGCCGATCGTGCCGGCGTTGCCGCCGGTCTCGCGGCGGAGGGCCGTCCCGCGGTTGCGGCCCTTATCCCCGCCGATAAGGGATGATTGGGCGCCCGGGTCGGGTGTCTGGGCTGGAGAAAGGGAAGCCCTGCCGCGGCAGGGGGAGCGTCAGCCGGCGGATTCGGGGATACCGGCGAGACGGAGGCCGGTTGCGAGCATGTCGCGGTCGGCGGGGCGGGCAAGCGTGCTTTCGGCGATGAGGCCCGCGATGGTGTGGCCGGGGTGGAGATGGGCGAAGCGCCGGCGCAATTCCATTGCTTCCGCCGCCCGGCCGAGATGGCCGAGGGCAGCGATGTGCAGCGGATAGATGCTGCGGAGGGAGGGGCGGATCTCGCCGATTTCGCGGGCCATGGCGGCGGCGGTTTCGAATTCGCCGCGCAGGAAAGCGAGTAGCGCCCGCCCTTGATCGATGAAAAAAGCCTGCGGATCGAGCGGCATCAGTTCCTTGTAGCGGGCAAAGCGCGCCGCGGCCGCTTCGTGATCGCCGCGGCAGAGTTCGGTCGCGCCGGCGAAGCCCCAGGCCATCGCGAGATTGGGGTTGAGCACCAAGGCCCGTTCATAGAGGGCCATCGCCTCGTCATGGCGCCGCTCCAGCATCGACTTGATTTGTCCGGCGATGGTGAAGGCGCGGGCATCCTGCGGATCGATCGCGATCGCCTGTCGCGCGGCGGCGATGGCTCGGCTGCGCACCTCTTCGGGGGAAGCGGCCCATCCTTGGGCGAGGAGGAGCGCGTTCCAGGATGCGAGCATGGCCCGCGGCGTCGCGTAATCGGGGTCGAGTTCGGCGGCGAGATCGAGGAGCGGCCCCGCAGCCAGGAATTGTGTCCGCTCAAGGCGGAGCATCAACCCGAGCCCACGCAGCACCGCCTCATAGGCGGAAACGTCGCGCTCGACGCGGCCGGCGGCGGCGCTCAATGAAGGCTGGGCGACACGGCGGATTTCACGCTGCTGCAATTCGCGATCGATGCGGGCCGCGGCGAGTGGCGCGACGCGGTCCTGAAGGCCGAACGGATCGCCGGCGGCGTGATCGAAACGCTGTACCCAGGCGATGTGATTGCCGGCGTTGAGATCGATCAGGCGAAGCGTCACACGCTCTGTTTCACCGACGCGCTGGAGGGTGCCGTCGATCAGGAAATCGAGGCCGAAGGCGCGCCGCAGCGCCGTCTCATCGCGGGTTTCAATGGCGAAGCGGGCCAGCGCGCTGGAGGAGACGAGGTCGAGCCAGCGGAAGGGGGCGAGTGCGGCGGTGATCTCCTCGGCGAGAACGATCGCGAGTTCACCGCTTTCGGCGCGGCTGGCCGCAGTATCGCCGAAGGTTTGCAGGGGCAAAACGCCGAGACGCCGGCCGCTTCTGACCAGCGGGCGGGGCGGGGTCTGGCCGCGGCGGGACAGCGGCGGGGCATTGCCGGAGCGAATTTCGGCCAGCAATTCACGGGTTTCATCCGACGGCAAGGCATCGAGCGTCTGCGCCAGTGCGGCGCGGCAGCGCCCGAAGGCCTCGATCGCGAGCCCGCGCTCGCCGCGCGCGGCATGGGCATGGATCAAGGCCCGCCATGCCCCCTCATGGGTCTGATCGATGGCGAGCAATTGCTGCGCGGCCGCGATCATGCCGTCGGGCGTGGTCTGTTCTTCGAGCAAGGTTTCGGCGATCGCCCGCGCATGGCCGCGAATGCGGGTGCGCTCGGCGGCGAGCCAGAGATCGGCGGCGGGGTCGAGGCCGCCGAGATCGGCGAGCAATTCGCCGCCGATCAGGCGGAGCGCCTCGGGGGTCGATGGGGTCGCGCGGAGAACTTCTGCGACATCGATCCAGGTGGTTCCGGGGCGCAGCGCGATCTGTTCGCGGCCAATGGCGAGCACCTCGGGGCCGAGCGGGCCGAGACAGTTGAGCAGGCGATGGATTTCCTGGCGCAGCGAGCCACGCGCCTGCTCCTCCGGCCGGCTGCTCCACAAGGTTTCGGCGATCCAGGCGCGGCTCACCGCGCGTGGTGCGGCGAGCGCCAGCATGGCGAGAAGCATCCGCGTCTTGCGGCCATTCGGCAAGGCATTGTCGCCGTTGGCCGCCGAGGCCTCCATGGCGCCGAACAGGCGCAGCCGCAATTTCTCATCTCCCGCGCGAGAGGCGGGGCGTCCGAGGGAGGCGAGTTCGGCGGCGCGTGAAATCAACATGTTTTTATAGTTACAGAGTCGCGCCAAGACTGCAAGCATTTCTGTTTGCCATATCTAATCGCGCGGCATGGCTGCAATGCGGGAAATACCGTTTCCAGAAAGAATTCAATAGAATCGGCCTATATATCAGAGAAAGATGGCTTTTTTGTCCTTGCCAAATCGATAAAAACTAAACAATCGTAAAAAATTGAACTTTGTGGCCGGTACCTGACGGGAAATTGATCACCCCGCCGCTATTTCGGCGCCATGCGGATCGCGCCGTCGAGGCGGATGGTCTCGCCGTTCAGCATCGGGTTGGCGATGATGTGCATGGCGAGGGCTGCGAACTCAGCGGGTTCGCCGAGGCGGGGCGGGAAGGGAATCGAGGCGGCGAGGCTCGCCTGCACCTCTTGGGGCAGGCCGCGTAGCATCGGGGTTGCGAAAATCCCTGGCGCGATGGTGCAGACCCGGATGCCCGAGCGTGCGAGGTCGCGCGCGATCGGCAGAGTCATGCCGACGATCCCGCCCTTGGAGGCCGAATAGGCGGCCTGGCCGATCTGTCCGTCGAACGCGGCGACCGACGCTGTGTTGACGATGACCCCGCGCTCATTCCCGGCGAGCGGCGGAAGTGTTTCGGCCTCGGCGGCCATCAGGCGGATGAGGTTGAAGGTGCCGATCAGATTGACCTCGATCACGCGGCGGAAATCATCGAGCGGCAGCGGCCCGGCCTTGCTGGTGACGCGGCCCGATTTGCCGATCCCGGCGCAATTGACCAGGATGCGGGCGGCGCCGTGCTGGGCGCGCGCCTCGGCCACCGCCGCTTCCGCGCTTTCGGCGCTGGCGACGTTGCACATCAAGGCGATGCCGCCGATCTCGCTCGCGACCTCGGCGGCGCGTGCGGCGTTCATGTCGAGGATGGCAACTTTCGCGCCCGCCGCCGCGAGCGCCCGCGCGGTTGCCTCGCCGAGGCCGGAGGCGCCGCCGCTGACCAATGCCGCCACATTCCCGAGTTCCATCGTTTTCCCCCCGTTGCGCGTGTTTCGCCGGCGCTTTCGTGGCATGCGCGCCGGATGCGGTCAATGACCGCGCCGTTGCCCTCCGCGCCTGGCTGCGTTAGACCGCGAGGCGCGTTTAGCAGGGAAATCCGCGATGGCCGTTATGCCCGATCACTGGATCCGCGAGATGGCGGAGACGACCCGCATGATCGAGCCCTTCGTCGAAACCCAGCGCCGCGATGGGGTGATCAGCTACGGTCTTTCTTCTTACGGCTATGACGCGCGCGTCGCCCGTGCCTTCAAGGTTTTCACCAATGTCGATGCCGCGATCGTCGATCCCAAGGCGTTCAGCCCGCAGAGCTTCGTCGATCGCGAGAGCGATGTCTGCATCATTCCGCCGAACAGCTTCGCGCTCGCCCACACGGTGGAATATTTCCGCATTCCGCGTGATGTCGTCGTCATCTGCCTCGGCAAATCGACCTATGCGCGCTGTGGCATCATCGTCAATGTCACACCGCTCGAACCGGAATGGGAAGGGCAGGTGACGATCGAAATCAGCAACACGACGCCGCTTCCGGCCCGTATCTATGCTGGTGAAGGCATTTGCCAATTCCTCTTCCTCAAGGGTGATAGCCCGTGCCAGGTGAGCTATGCCGATAAGGCCGGCAAATATATGGGCCAGCGCGGCGTGGCGCTGCCGCGGCTTTAGAGGGTAAAATGATAAGGAGGATCCTTCTTTTTTTGAAGAAAAAGAACTTTTTTTCCGCCTCCTCTGAGTGGCTAGTTTCCTCGGAGGGGCAGTGCCGCAGGCACTGCCCAGCGAATAAAAGTTTTTTGGTTCTTTTTTTTAAAAAAGAACATATCTCATGGATCGCATCTTAATTCGCGGTGGGCGGCCGCTCGCGGGAAGGCTTCCGATCGGCGGGGCCAAGAACGCGGCGCTGCCGCTGATGGCGGCGGGGTTGCTGACCGAGGAGCGGCTCACGCTCGAAAACGTCCCGAAGCTTGCCGATATCGACACCATGGCGAGCCTTCTTGCCGAGGCCGGTCTCGTGCTCGAACGCGGCGCGGGTGGGCGGCGTCTTGCGGTGGGCGGCCGGATCACTAGCACCGAGGCGCCTTATGACATCGTGCGCCGGATGCGCGCTTCCGTCCTCGTGCTCGGCCCCTTGCTCGCGCGTTGCGGCGAGGCGCGGGTGTCACTCCCCGGCGGCTGCGCCATCGGCACGCGCCCGGTCGATCTCCATCTCAAGGGGCTCGCGCAG
>JAKAQU010000090.1 GCA_021819535.1 Pseudomonadota bacterium
AAGCAGTCTGATCAGTAGATTGATGATCGTAAACCAGAATACGGTCGAAACCTAGCGCCAAATGGTAGGCAAGCCATTCCGCTATATCGCGCGCCTCATTTTTGACTACACTGACGAGTGCAATTTTTATCGCCATTTTCTAATCTTCAAACTCATTATCCGAATAGTTTAGTTAAAATATCCAACGGGCGATTCTGAGTCAATTCTGTGTGAAAGATTTCTCCGATCAAACAATATCGTTCGATCGGAAAGAATCTCGCATAAACTTACTGCCGTCCCTGCAGGGCGGCCGATTGCGCGGCGAGGGCGCGGGCCATGTTGCTGAGCGCTTCCTGGTGCTTGAGATTGTCGATCGCGGCGAAATTGCGGGCGAGTTCGAGGCACATGCGCTGGCGCGGCGTCGCCGCCTGGGTTTCCTCGTCGGGCGCGAGACCCTCGAAGAACCACGAGATCGGCACGCCGAGCACCACCGCGATGTCATAGAGCCGGCCCGCGGAGATACGGTTGAAGCCGCGTTCGTATTTATGCGCCTGCTGGTAGGTGACGCCGATCATCTGCGCGAGCTGCTGCTGCGAGAGGCCGAGCATGGTGCGGCGTTCACGAATGCGTGCGCCGACATGGCGGTCGGCGGAATTGGCGCGGCTGGAACCCTTTCCCTCGCGCGCGGACGGATCTTCGATGAGGCCATCGCCCAATCGCCCTAAATCGAGCGCGTCCCGCCCCCCGATCTCCACGGCGTCAAAGGAGGGGGTGTCGTAACTCGCGGAACTGGTTTCTTGGTCGGACATGGCGGCCTCCGGGACGATCGAAACGAAGGAAAATTGCGGCTTCTCGCGGCCTCTGGTCGCGAGGTCATGTCCCGCGACCGTCTCTAGCAGCGCGAATGTGGCATTTTTCCGACAGATCGTCAAAGGAAAAACGCTGGATTAACGCCAATGTCGTCCCATGCTCACGATTTTTCCTGAAAATCCAACCCTTAGCCGGGTTTACGAGGGGATTTTTCGCCTCCCGGTTGGGCGGCCTTCTGCGTCTCCACCTCGGGTTTTTCCGTGCCGCGCGCGTTACGGCGGGCCAATTCCGCCCGCAGCGCCGCGATCTCGGCTTGCAGCACGGCAATTTCGTGATCGCGTTCGGCGGCCTCCTCGGCCGGCGCCGCGCGTGTCTCACGGGCGCGTTGAAACGGCGAGAAGAAACTCATCGCCTGCTCCATCATCGCGAGATTGCGCCGGCTCATCTCCTCGACGCCGGGAAACAGCGTGCCCACCGTCTGCTGCATCGCCCGGCGCATCTGCTGCTGCTGCTCGGCGAAGCTCGTCATCGCCTGTTCGAGATAATTCGGCAAAAGCCCCTGCAACCCCTCGCCGTAAAGCCCGATCAACTGGCGCAAAAACCCGGTCGGCAGCAGCGCCCGGCCCTTATTCTCCTCATCGACGATGATCTGGGTGAGCACGCTGCGGGTGATGTCATCCCCGGTCTTGGCGTCGTAGACCACGAAATCCCGGCCCGCACGCACCATGTCGGCGAGCGTATCGAGGGTGATATAGCTCGAACTTTCCGTATTATAGAGACGCCGGTTGGCGTATTTCTTGACCACGAGCGGGGTAGGTTTCTCATCGGGGCGCTGCGGCTCTGGCTCTGACATCGATCGTTCCCTATGTTGCGGCGCGTTATTGCAGACACTCTGCCCGGCTCCGCGAAGGGAGGCAAATTTTCTCTTCGCCCCTTTGGATCGCCCCTTTGGATCGCCCCTTCTGGCGCGGCGGCGGGCATGGCAGCGGCGCAGAGGACGGCGAGGCTAGCGACGGAGCATGAATGAGGCATGAAGACCGCGAGACCGTCCGAGACGCCGCCCGGCGGGGCAGACCCGGCGGCCACGCTCGGCACGCCGGACCTCGCCGCCCTCGCGCGCGACTGGATCACGCTCTGGCAAAGCGAGATCTCGGCCCTCGTCGCCGACCGCGAGGCGGAGGAAACCTGGCAGGCGCTGTTCGCGCTCTGGGCCGGGATGCTCGCCAATGCCATCAACGCCATGCCGCGCGAGCGGCCATACCATCCTGGGCCGTCACCGCGGGCGTCCGGGGCGCCGCATCATGAGCCAGCCGGGAATGCCAGCGCCACTCGCCCGCCGCGGCCCGCGCCCGCTCCTCCTCCATCTGACCCTCGCGATGCTGAAATCGAGCGCCTCCATCGCCGGCTTGCAGAACTCGAACAGCGTCTGGCCCGGCTGGAGCCCGCCGCGAAACCAGGACGAACTCAGAGACCTGCTCGCGGCAAGCGGCGATCCTGACGCTTTCGCCCGCGCCGTCCTTGCCACAACCCTCAGCGACGATCAGGCGCTGATCGCCGGCATCGCCGCCTATCGCCGCCACCCCTGGCGCCGCACCCTTCCCGAGCCGCCGGCGATCTGGTCGGAGGGAGAATCCCGCCTCCTCGATTACGGCGGCAAGGGGCCGCCCATCCTCTTCGTCCCGAGCCTCGTCAACCGCGGCTATATTCTCGATCTCGATCGCGATGCCTCGCTGCTCCGCTTCCTCGCCGGTGCCGGTTTTCATCCCTTGCTCCTCGATTGGGGCTGGCCCGGCGAGCGCGAGCGGCGCTTCACCCTCACCGATTACATCGCCGGGCGGCTGGAGCGCGCCCTTGGCGCAATCACGGGCAAGCCGATCCTCGCCGGCTATTGCATGGGCGGGCTGCTCGCCCTGGCCGCGGCGCAGCGTAAGCCCGAGCGTTTGCGGGCGCTGGCGCTGCTCGCGACACCGTGGGATTTCCATGCCGATGACGCGGCCCGCGCCGATGCCCTCGCCCGCCTCCTCCCGCTGATGGCGCCAGCCTTCGCGCTCGGCCACGCGCTTCCGATCGACTGGCTGCAGACGCTTTTCGCGCTCGTCGATCCCTTCGGCGTCGGCGCCAAATACCGCGCCTTCGCTTCCCTCGACCCGGGAAGCCCGCGCGCCCGCCGCTTCGTTGCGCTCGAGGACTGGCTGAACGACGGCGTGCCGCTCGCCGAACCGGTCGCGCGCGAAACCCTCGGCGGCTGGTATGGCGAGAATACGCCAGCCCTCGGCAACTGGCTGATCGCCGGCCTCCCCGTCGACCCGGCCGCCCTCAGCCTGCCCTGCCTCGTCGCTGCGCCGACCCGCGACCGTCTCGTCCCGCCCGCCAGCGCCCGCCCGCTTGCCAGCCTGATCCCAGGCGCAACCCTGATCGAGCCGTGCGCCGGCCATATCGGCATGATCGCCGGCATGAACGCCGAAGCCGCTCTCTGGCGGCCGTTGCTCGCCTGGTTGCGGAGGATCTGAAGGGAAGGAAAGGCGGGGGCTCCGCCCCTCGACCCCGCCAGGGACCAAAGTCCCTGGACCCTTTCCGTTGAGGATGGGGGTCTGGGGCCTCAGGCCCCAGCGGGTCCAGGGCAGCGCCCTGGCCTTCCTTCCCGGTCAGGACTCGAGCATCCGGCGCAGCAATTCGACGTCCTCGGCGAAGGTCGCGTCGCGTTCCATGAGCTCGCCGACCCGCGCCACGGCGTGCATGACGGTGGTGTGGTCGCGGTTGCCGAATTTGCGGCCGATTTCGGGCAGGCTGCGGCTGGTGAGCTGTTTCGCGAGATACATCGCGACCTGGCGCGGCCGGGCGACGTTGCGGGCGCGCCGGGCCGAGGACATGTCGGTCAGGCGGATATTCCAGTGTTCGGCGACCTTGCGCTGGATTTCCTCGATGGTGATGCGCCGGTCATGCGCCTTCAGGATGTCGTGCAGAACTTCCTGGGTGGTCTCCAGCGTGATCGGCCGGGCGAAGAGATTGGCGTGGGCGATCAGCCGGTTGAGCGCGCCCTCGAGTTCGCGGACATTGGTGGTGATCTTGTGGGCGAGGAAATCCATCACCTTGGCCGGAACGGCGACCCCGGCCCGGCTTGCCTTCGCCTCCAGAATGGAGAGGCGGAGTTCGAACGTCGTCGCATGGAGATCGGCCACCATGCCGCAGCCGAGCCGGGTGCGGAGCCGGTCCTCGAGCCCGGAGAGATCGGAGGGGGATTTGTCGGCCGAGACCACGATCTGCTTGCCGGCATCGACCAGGGCATTGAAGGTGTGAAAAAACTCTTCCTGGGTGTTGTCTTTGCCGATCAGGAACTGGAGATCGTCGATCATGAGGACGTCGGCGCCGCGCAATTGTTCCTTGAACTCCATCGTCGCCTGGCTGCGAATGGCGGCGATGAAGCGGTACATGAATTTTTCCGCAGACATATAGGCGACCGACACAAGCCCGCCGCCGCGCCCGATCAGATCCCAGGCAATGGCGTGCATCAGGTGGGTTTTGCCGAGCCCGACCCCGCCATAGAGGAAAAGCGGGTTGAACCCTGGCATTGCCGGCTGCTCGGCGACCCGGCGAGCGCAGGCATAGGCGAACTCGTTTGGTTTGCCGACGACGAAACTGTCGAAATCGAAGCGCTTGTCGAGGCCCGAGATATCGGGCGCCGGGCGTTCGGCTGGGGCTGGGGCTGGCGCCGGGTTGGCGGGCGCGGCCTGCCGTTCTGGCGGGCTTGCCAGGCTTTCCGCGAAACCGCCGATCGCGGCGCGGTTTTCGCGCGTGCCGACACGCAAATCGAGCCGCCGTATCGCCGGATTTTCGGCTTGCCAGAGCAATGCCAGCCGGTCGCCGTAATGGCGCCGCACCCAGTCGCGAAGGAAGCGTGTCGGCAGCAGGATGGTGATTTCATCGCCGTCGGACCCGGCAAGCACCATTTGGCGCAGCCAGGAGCGGTATTCGACCTCGCCGACATCGGCCTGAAGCCGGCTTCTCACCCGGCTCCATTGTCTGGCAAGAGCGGCACCGACCGCCTCTTCGGTCTGTGCGGCCGCATCCGCGGCTTCCAGCGCTTCGATGCCGCCGGCAAAAGCCGCGGCAATATCGCGTTCCTGACCCATGCCGCTATTGCCTGACCCCGCCTCGCCCATCGCCCACGCTCCCCCAGCACAGCCAAACCGTTTCTCCGGCGACTATCGGGCAGACCGCCCCACCGAAGCCGTCTCTCGTGCCGTCATATCAACGCGCGATCGTCGAAGGCGGATCAACAAAGACGCCTATCGCGCGCAAGACGGAAACGCCGGTAAACCGTCGTCCACAGACAGAATTGAGAAGCGCGGACACTAAACCGAAGACGTGGTGGAAGCAACCATGAAATTGGCAGGCATGAAATTGGGGCGAGCCGCGCGAATTGACTACCAAGCGACGAAAAAACTACTTACCCACCATCTGTGAGTAAGTATTTTTACTTTTTGGCCGGTATGTCTTTCTCGAAAGCTGCGGTCACAGATAAGGACGCGACGTGTCGTACGGCCGTCACGGTCTTGTCATTTTTCGCTGCTCAACCTGCCGCCGTCAAGACGGCCACGTGAAATTTTCCCGCGGCCGCAACGGCCGCGGGGCGAAAATCACTGTGCCGAGAGCGCCTTGATGCGGGCGGAAAGCCGGGAAATTTTACGCGCGGCGGTGTTCTTCGGCACCACCCCCTTGCCGGCGGCGCGCTGCATCTCCGGCTCGGCGAGGCGAAGCGCGGTCGCCGCCTCGTCCTTGTTGCCACCCGCGATCGCTGCCTCGACCTTGCGGATGAACGTCCGCACGCGCGATTTACGCGCCCGGTTGCGTTCGGTGCGGCGTGCGGTCTGGCGGATGCGCTTGCGCGCGGACGCGGTATTGGCCATGGGCCCTCTGCGATGAATTCAAAACCAGATATGCCGAAGGGGCGGATGCCTCTTCAGCCGGGAGACGCCTTCTAAAAAGCGGCGGCAGGCCTGTCAAGCAGCACTGCCGTCATCGCCGCGCCAGCCGGAAAAACGCGGCTTGCGTTTCTCGGCAAACGCCGCCATGCCCTCTTTTTGGTCGGGCGTGCCGAAGAGCGGCAGAAACAGCGAGCGCTCGACCCGCACCCCCTCGGCGAGCACGGTTTCGAACGCCCGGTTCACCGCCTGCTTCGCGACCGCGAGCGCGACCGGCGACAGCGCGGCCATTTTTTCCGCGAGTTTCATGGCCTCGGCCATGAGGTCGGCGGCCGGCACCACGCGGGCGACGAGATTGGCGCGCTCGGCCTCATGGGCATCCATCATCCGCCCGGTCAGGATCATCTCCATCGCTTTCGCCTTACCGATCGCGCGCGTCAGGCGCTGGGTGCCGCCGGCGCCGGGAATGACCCCGAGATTGATCTCGGGCTGGCCGAATTTCGCGGTCTCGGCGGCGAGGATGATGTCGCACATCATGGCGAGTTCACAGCCGCCGCCGAGCGCAAATCCGGCAACGGCGGCGATCACCGGTTTTTTGACCGTGGTGATGATTTCCCAAGGGGTGATGAAATCCTCGCGCAGCACGTCCGGGTAGCGGCGCGGCAGCATTTCCTTGATGTCGGCGCCGGCGGCGAAGGCCTTGTCCGAGCCGGTGAGGATGATCGCGGCAATCGCCGGATCGGCGTCGAAAGCGCGCAATTGCGCCCCGAGTTCGGCCATCAATTGGTCACAGAGCGCGTTCAGCGCCTGCGGCCGGTTGAGGCGGATGAGGCCGGTTTTGCCGATCGTCTCGACCTGGATCATTTCCGGGGCCATTTTTTCTCTCCTTCTCACCTGTCAGCGTTGCAGGCGAGGACAATAGAACGAACTCCGCCCGCTCTGCACGAGGCGGCGAATGCCGCCGCAGCTTGGCGCACCTGGGCAATCGGGGCAGGGCGCGCCGGCGCGGCCATAAACCCGCCAGGCATGCTGGAAATAGCCGAGCGCGCCGTCCGGCTGGACGTAATCGCGAAGGGACGAGCCGCCGGCGGCGATGGCCTCGCGAAGGGTTTCCCGGATCGCTGCGACCAGACGCGCGATCGCGGCGCGCGAGAGGCTCGCGGCCGCGCGTTCGGGGTGGAGGCGGGCGCGGAACAGTGCCTCCGCGACATAGATATTGCCAAGGCCGGCGATCACGCGCTGATCGAGGAGCAAAGCCTTGATCGGGCTTCGCCGCCCGGCCAGTTGGGCGGCCAAAAGAGCGGGCGTGAATGCGGGTGAGAGCGGCTCCGGCCCGAGATCGGCGAGCAATGCGTGGCGATCCTCGGCCGCGGTCGCGACGAGATCGATGAGGCCGAAGCGGCGCGGATCGACGAAACCGGCCCGCCATCCCGCCGCGGTTTCCAAGACGAGATGGAGATGCCGGGGCTCCGGCTCATTCGCCCCGAGCGGGCCGAGAACGATCCGCCCCGACATGCCGAGATGAAACATCACGCTCTCGCCGCCGCCGAGCCGCATCAGAATATATTTCGCCCGCCGCCGAAAGCCGATGACCTCCGCCCCCGCGAGGGCTGCGATCAGGCCGGGCGGGACGGGGCGCCGCAGATCGCCGCGGCGAAGATCGGCGCGCGTGATCCGCTGGCCGAGAAGATGCCCCGCCATTCCGCGCATCACCGTTTCGACTTCTGGGAGTTCCGGCATGATCGCGCTTCAGGCTATAGAGGAAAAACCATGAGCGACAATCCCTCCCCCTCTTCCTCCCCCGCCACCACCGATTTCGGCTTCCGCGCCGTCCCGCGCGAGGAGAAAAAACCGCTGGTGCGCGCCGTGTTCGAAAGCGTCGCCCCGCGCTACGACGTGATGAACGATCTGATGTCGCTCGGTCTCCATCGGTTGTGGAAGCGGATTTTCATCGACCGCCTGGCCCCGCGCGCCGGGCTGTCGCTCCTCGATCTCGCCGGCGGCAGTGGCGATATCAGCTTCGGCTGGCTCCGGCAGGGCGGGGGACGCGCGATCCTCTCCGATATCAACCCGGCCATGCTCGCGGTCGCGCGATCCCGTGCGCGGGCGCGGGGGATCGTGCGTGGGCTCGATTTCCTGATCGCCGACGCCGAGGCGCTGCCACTTCCCAATCATAGCTTCGAGCGCGTCTCGATCGCCTTTGGTCTTCGCAACTGCACCGACAAACGCGCGGTGCTCGCCGAGGCTTGGCGCGTGCTGCGCCCGGGCGGGCGGTTTTTCTGCCTCGAATTCAGCCGCGTGCAGGTCGCCGCCCTGATCCCGCTCTATGATGCCTGGTCGTTCGCGGTTCTGCCGCGCCTCGGCCGCGTCATCGCCCAAGACGCCGAGAGCTATCAATATCTCGCCGAGAGCATCCGCACCTTTCCCGACCAGGAAACGCTCGCCGGCATGATGCGCTCAGTCGGGTTCGCCCGCATCGGCGTCGAAAACCTCTCCGGCGGGATCGTCGCCATCCATTCCGGCTGGCGGCTCTGATGACGCTCACCGGGAAACGGGTTCTCCTGATCGTCGCGGGCGGCATCGCCGCCTACAAGGCGCTCGAACTGATCCGCCTCCTGCGTGGCGCGGGCTGCGCCGTGACCCCGGTCCTGACCCGCGCCGGGGCCGAATTCGTGACCCCCCTCTCGGTGCAGACCCTGGCCGAGAACCAGGTTTATCAGGATCTGTTCTCGCTCACCGACGAGGCCGCGATCGGCCATATCCAGCTCTCGCGGGACGCCGACCTCGTGGTGGTCGCCCCGGCCACCGCCCATATCCTCGCGCGCCTCGCGGCCGGGCTCGCCGACGACCTCGCGACCACCCTCCTGCTTGCGACCGACAAGCCCGTGCTCGTCGCGCCGGCGATGAACGTGCGCATGTGGCAGCATCCGGCGACGATGGCCAATATGACGAGCCTCCGCGCCCGCGGCGTCATCGTCGTCGGGCCGGACGAGGGCGAAATGGCCTGCCATGAATTCGGCCCCGGCCGCCTCGCCGAGCCCGCGGCCATTCTTGCCGCGATCGTGTCTCTCCTCGCCCCGCCATCCCGCCCGCTCGCGGGCTATCATGCCATCGTCACCAGCGGGCCGACCCACGAGCCGATCGACCCCGTGCGCTACATCGCCAATCGCAGCTCCGGCCGCCAGGGCCACGCCGTCGCCGCCGCCCTTGCCGCCCTTGGCGCCCGGGTAACCCTGGTATCCGGGCCGGTCGCCATCGCCGATCCCGAAAATGTCGCGGTTCGGCACGTCGAAACCGCGGCCGAGATGCGGGCGGCGGTTCTCGCAGCCCTCCCCGCCGAGATCGCCGTCTGCGCCGCCGCGGTCGCGGATTGGCGGGTCGCCCGCGCGGCATCGGAGAAAGTCAAAAAAAAACCAGCCGGCCCGCCGCCAAGCCTCGATCTTGTCGCCAATCCCGACATCCTCGCCGAAATTTCCACCCCCTCGCCGCGCCGCCCGCCCCTCGTCATCGGCTTCGCCGCCGAAACCGAACACCTCGCCGCCCACGCCAGCGCCAAACGCCAGCGCAAGGGATGCGACTGGATCGTCGCCAATGATGTCTCGGCGGAGACCGGCATCATGGGCGGGGCGGAAAACGCGGTGCTGCTGATTACGGCAACGGGCGGCGAAACCTGGCCGCGCATGAGCAAAAGAGAGGTCGCAAACAAGCTCGCCGCGCGCATCGCCGAGCATTTCGCGGCCACAGGGCGGAAGATTTAGGTCTTGCGGGGAACCAAGACGCCAAAAAGAGGCGAGCCCCCCAAACCCTTATTCGAGATCGGTTGCCAAAGGCATTGCCTTTGGTGGGGGCTGGGGCAAAT
>JAKAQU010000091.1 GCA_021819535.1 Pseudomonadota bacterium
CTTCGTTGCCGAGGCGATTGCTCTTCCCGCCCTTTCGCTGCTCGCCAAGGAGGGGACGGAAATCGATATCGAGGCCCTGCACGCCGCGCGCGAGGCGCAGCGAAAGGCAATCGGGCAGGCGCTCGCGGCTCCGCTCGGCGCCCTCCATGACGCCTTGCGGGCCGATGAGACGACAGCGATCGACGGGGCCGCGATGGGACGGCGCTCGCTCGCCGATGCCGCCCTCTTCTATCTCGTGGCGACCGGGCGGGAAGAAGCGATCGCGCGCGCGATCGCCCAGTTCGAGACCGCGCCGACCATGAACGGGCGATTGAGCGCGCTCGCCCTGCTCGCCAGCCACGAAGGGGCGGCGCGCGAGCGGGCGCTCGCCGCGTTCTATGCGGCGTGGCGCCATGATCCGCTGGTGCTCGATAAATGGTTCGCCATTCAGGCAACGGCGCCGCTCGCCGATGCGCCCGCGCGCGTCCGCGCCCTTACCCGCCATCCCGATTTCACGCGTGCCAACCCCAATCGCCTGCGCGCCCTCATCGGCAGCTTCGCCGAGGGCAATCCGCTCGGTTTCCATGACCCGTCGGGGGATGGCTACAGCCTCCTCGCCGAGACGATCGCGGAGGTCGACCCCGCCAACCCGCAACTCGCCGCACGTCTGGTCACCGCCTTCGGTGTCTGGCAACGCTATCCCGCGCCGCGCCGGGCGCTGATGGAGGGGGCACTCCGCGATCTCGCGGCCCGCCCCGACCTCAGCGCCAACAGCCGGGAAATGGTCGCAAGACTCCTAACGGCGCCCCAATTTCCCGGCGCCGTAACGGAGCATTAAGCCTATTCGCCTATCATCCGAAGGGTTTGGCGTCATTTCTCGCCTCCTTCGCATGGGGTTCGTGTTGCTATCCGAGCGTGTTGCGTCCTGCCGATCCATCTTCGTTTTCCTTGCCGTGCTGCTGCTCGCGTGCGGGCTCGAAACGCTATACACTCTTGTCCTTCCCAGCAGTGGCGCGCCCGCGATTTGGCTCGCCAATGGGTTTTTGCTCGGCTTCCTGCTGATCGCGCCGAGCCGTTGGTTTCCCGTCTATCTCGTCGCCTGCCTACTCGCCGATTTCGCCTTCAATGAAGGCTGGGGCACCGATCTGCCGTTTGGCATCATTCTCGCCCTCTGCAAGCTTAGCGAAGTTGCGATCGCCTTCGGCCTGCTGCGCGGACGCTTCGGCGCCCGGCCCGACCCAGCCCGGCCGGGGGCGCTGATCCGCCTTGCCATCACAGCACTCGCGGCACCCGTTTTCCCGTCTATTTTCGCGGCCGATGCCGAATTTTATCTGCATAGCGGCGCCTTCACGACGGTATTGGTCGATTGGTATTGCGCGAGCGCGCTCGGTTTCATCGTCGCGACACCCGTCGTTCTCGGCCTGCTCCGCCCCCATCGCCCATCGTTGCAGATGCGCTGGGAATTTCCCCCCGCATTGCGTTATTTCGGGCTTTTGCTCGCGATCGTCGTCTTGGTTTTTTCGCAAACGCGCTATCCTATGCGCTTTCTGGTCTTCCCCCCCCTTCTTCTGATCGCTGCACGGCGTTCCCTCGTTGAGACCGCCCTCGGCGTCCTGTTCACCGCGATGGTCATTCTCGGCTTCACCCGCGCCGGGCACGGACCGATTTCTCTCCTCGCGCAGGCGGGCATTCTGAGCCAGGCAGAAAAGCTCCGCATCGCACAGATTTTCATTTTCGTGCTCTCCCTCTGCGCCCTCGCACTGGCCGCGGGGACGGAGCAGACGAGGCGGCTTCGCGGTATCCTTGCCAAGCGGGAGCAACGATTGCGCGAAAACGAGCAGCGCTATCGTGTTCTCGCCGAGAATTCCGGCGATGCCATCTATCGGATGGCGCTCGATGGGCGCCGGCTCTATGTCTCGCCCGCCGCGGCCGTGATGTTCGGCTTCACGCCGGAAGAGCAGGTCGGGCGCAACTGGCGCGAGGATGTCTATTCCGAAGACTGGCCGGACGTGAGGAAGGAACTCCACAAACTCGGGGTCGGTTACGACGATATCGGCTTCACCTATCGCCGGCGCTGCAAAAATGGCAGTTTCGTCTGGGTCGATACCCGCGTGCGCGCCGTGCGCGACCGCGAGAGTGGGAATGTGCGCGAATATATTGCCATTTCACGCGATATTTCACAGCAAAAAGCGGTGGAGGAAAAACTGAACGCGGCCAATACCGCGCTCGCAACCCTCGCCGCGACCGATGGCCTGACCGGCATCAGCAATCGCCGTGTCTTCGACGAGGCTCTGGAGCGCGAATGGCGCCGCGCCCAGCGCGAGCAGGCGTCGCTCGCCCTTCTCATGATCGATGTCGATCACTTCAAGCCATTCAACGATTTTTATGGTCATCTCGCCGGCGATGACTGCCTCAAGCGGCTCGCCGCGACGATCGGCGGCTCACTGCATCGCCCGGGCGATCTCGTCGCGCGCTTCGGTGGCGAGGAATTCGCCGTACTCCTGCCCGGAACCGACGCCGCCGGGGCATTGGAACTCGCGACACGCATCCATGACGCGGTCAGCGCGCTCGACATGAAACACGAGGTCGTCCCGCTCGGGCGGATCACGCTCAGCATCGGCATTGCAAGCGACGGACCGGATTTATTTCATAATGCGTCCGCGCTGCTCCGCGCCGCCGATCGCGCCCTCTATGCCGCCAAACACGAGGGGCGCAATCGCAGCATCGTCACCACAATCGACGATCCCGATGGCACGAAGGATCACAACACCGCGAATACGCGATAAACCGGGCCGCTCGGCGGGCGATGGCCGATGCCGATGGCAAGCAGATCATTGAGCCAGGCATAACGGCGATCGCCGGTCTCGAACACCAGCGCGGTGCGGAAATAATAGGCCTCCGGCGCCACGGCCTCCCCCGCCGCCAGCCGGCGCATCACCGCCGCCGGCCCAGTGCGGATGCCATGATAGCGGGTATAGATCGGAACCCCATCCTCGGTTTCCAAGACGATCCGCACATCGAGAAGCGTGCGCCCGCCCTTGCCGATGATGAGGGCATCCTCGCCGAGCGGCAGAATACGCCCGCGCATCCTTGGTCCGGCAAAGCGCCCGCCGCGAATAGGCACCACCCGTCGCTCGCCGGCGGCATTCGGCCCGATCACCGCCGCTTCGCCGACCTCGATCGCCATCTCGAACAAAAATTCGCTCGCCAGAGTGTCCATAATACCCTCCCGAGCGCAAAGCTTCGGCAGCGTTGCGGATGTTGTCAACGACCAGGATGGTCACGAGAGCACACGCGATCCCCGTCTGATCGCTCAAGGCAGGGGTGAGGCACGATGCGCCACACCATGTCGATCGGCGTCGAGGTCGATCCGAAATTGGCCTCTTTGCGTGGTCGTGGCCGGTGGGAAAGCGCCAGACGGTCTGTAAGCCGGGTTCTGTCCGCGCCTTGCGGCATGGGACGGCCATTCCTCTGGGATGCAACTCGCGCTGCACCTCACGCGACCAACCCAGGTGACGGAGCGGGAATGCCCCTGGCATGCGGCCTTGCGGCCCATGCCGGCCACCCCTATTCGGTCTTGCTCCCGGTGGGGTTTACCCTGCCACCCGCGTTGCCGCGGGCGCGGTGCGCTCTTACCGCACCCTTTCACCCTTACCCGGCAGGCTGATGAGGCCGAGGCCGGGCGGTTTGCTTTCTGTGGCACTTTCCCTGGGGTCGCCCCCGCCGGCCGTTAGCCGGCACCGTATTCCCGTGGAGCCCGGACTTTCCTCCAGCGTTTCCGCCGGCGGCCGTCCGACCGTCTGGCGGGAGCGATGTGCGCCAGCGGGGCCAGACCGTCAACCGACGGCGGCAAGAGAGAGCCGGTTGAAGGGCGGGCTCGTCCGCGCTTATGCTGGACCGAGCCTGAAAATCATCCCAGAAAATAGTCGAGGAAATGCCCACCCATGACCGACGCCGACCGGCCGCTCTATACACATGCGGCACTTCGCCGCCTGCTCGACCCGAAAAACGTCGCCCTGGTCGGCGCAAGCAGCCGCGCCGGCGCCTTCGGCGCCCGGGTCGCGGCCAATATGGCGGGGTTTCAGGGACGCCTCCATTTCGTCAATGCCCGCTATGAGCGGATCGGCGATCAGCCCTGCTATCCCTCATTGGCGGCTCTGCCGGAAGTGCCCGATTGCGTCGTGCTTGCGGTCGCGCGTGAGGTGGTCGAGCCGGTTCTCGCCGAGGCCGCGGCGCGCGGGGCGGGGGGTGCGATCGTCTTTGCCTCCGGCTACGCCGAGACCGCGAAGCCCGATCGCATCGCCGAGCAGGCGCGCATCCGGGCGCTCGCCCGCGAGGCCGGCATGCCGATCATCGGGCCGAACTGCATCGGCATCGTGAATTATGTGACGCGCGCCGCGATCACGTTCTCGGCGCTGCCCAAACAAGGTGAGGTGGCGCCGCATGCGGTCGGCGTCGTCAGCCAGTCCGGCGCGCTCGGCTTTGCCCTGGCACTCGCCGCCGAGCACGGGACGGCGGTGAGCCATGTGCTGACCTCGGGCAACTCCTGCGATGTCGATATGGCCGATTACGTCGCCTATCTCGCCGATGATCCGGCCTGCCGCGCCATCGCCTGTCTGTTCGAGGGGATGGCGGCGCCGCGCCGCCTGCTCGCCGCGGCCGAGCGCGCGGCGGCGCGCGGCAAGGTGGTGGTGGCCCATAAGATCGCGGTCGGTGAGAGTGGCGCCGCGGCGGCGCTGTCGCATACCGGCTCGCTCGCCGGCTCAGACGCCGCCTATCGCGCCGCCTTCGCCCGCGCCGGCATCGTCGTCGTCGATCAGTTCGAGGCGCTGATGGAAACCGCCGCCTTTTTCGCCAAGGCGCCGCCGCCGCGAGCCAGCGGCGTCGCCGTGGTCGCGGCCTCGGGGGGTGCCGCGATCATGGCCGCCGACAAGGCGGAAATCCACGGCGTGCCGCTGCCGCAGCCGGCCGAGGCGACGCGCGCCGTGCTCGAAGCGCGCATTCCCGAATTCGGCTCGCCGCGCAATCCCTGCGATGTCACCGCCCAGGTTCTGACCGATCCCGAAAGTCTCAATGCGTGTGCCGGCGCACTCCTCGCCGATCCGGCCTACGCGGCGCTGGTGGTGCCGACCGTCTATGCCTATGAGCCGGTGATCCGGCGGATCAATGCGTTCGATGCCTTGGCGCGGGAGACGGGAAAATTCGTCTGCACGATCTGGACCAACGAGCATCTCGAAGGGCCGGGATCCCGTGAGGCGGAGAGTGCCGCGCATAGCGCCCTCTTCCGCTCGACCGACCGCTGCTTCGCAGCCCTTGCCGCCTGGCTTGCGCGGCCGCTTGCGCCGCCGAGCCTCGCGGCGGGGAAGCGCCTGGTCGCGGATGCGGCGCGGCGGGAGGTCGGGCATCTCCTCGATGCGGCGCGGCCGGGCGCGATCATCGGCGAGGCGGAGGCCAAGGCGCTCTTCGCGCGCTACGGTATTCCGGGGGTTGCCGAGATGCGGGCCGACAGCCCCGAGAGTGCGGCCGCCGCCGCCGAGCGCCTCGGTTTCCCGGTGGTGGTCAAAATCGAGGCGCCGGATCTCGCCCACAAAACCGAAATCGGCGGCGTGCGGCTCGATCTCGCCGATGCCGCCGCGGTGCGCCGGGGGGCTGCCGAGATATTGGCGGCGGCGGCGCGGGCCGGGATCGCGGGTGCTGGAGTTCTGGTGCAGAAAATGGTGCCGCAAGGGGTCGAGATCATGCTCGGTGCCCGGATCGATCCGCTCTTCGGGCCGCTGATCGTGGTCGGGCTTGGCGGCGTGTTCGTCGAGCTTCTGCAAGATAGCGTCGTCGATCTCGCGCCGGTCTCGCCGGAAGTGGCGCGCGGGATGCTGGGCCGCTTGCGCGGCGCGCGGCGCCTCGATGGCTTCCGCGGCACGCAGGCGGTCGATCGCGACGCGCTCGCCAACCTCATCGCCCGGTTTTCCGAATTCGCCGCCGATCACGCAGAGCGGATCAGCGAAATCGATCTCAACCCGCTGATTGCCTCAGGCGATCGGTTCGTCGCGGTGGACGCGCTGATCGTGGCGGCAAAACCAGTGGGGAATTTTTCCTGACATTGCCCCGTCTCGGGCCTTGACCGCGCTGGCGCCGGCGGTCATATCCACCTCATCTCCATGACCGTCCGCCGCGTCTGACCGGGATCGGCCGGAAGGGTCGGGAATCCGCTATCGGCCGCATCTCGGTCGCCGGGATAGGAAAGTGCTACGCCATGCCTCTGCCCTTGATGCCGAAAGCCACCGCCGTATGGCTGATCGAAAAAACCGCTCTCACTTTTGAGCAAATCGCCGATTTTTGCGGCGTACACCCGCTGGAGGTGCAGGCGATCGCCGATGGCGAGGTCGCGCAGGGCATCGTCGGCTATGATCCGGTCGCCAATAACCAGTTGACGTTGGACGAAATTCATCGCTGCGAGGCCGATCCTTCGGCCCGCCTCAAGCTGCTGCCGGCGAACAACCCGGTGCCGCGGCGGGCGCGCGGCACGCGCTATACGCCTGTCGCCAAGCGCAACGACCGGCCCGACGCCATCGCTTTCCTGCTCCGCAATTTCCCGCAATTGACGGATGCGCAAGTCAGCAAATTGCTTGGCACCACCAAGGAGACCATTCAAAAGGTGCGCGAGCGTTCCCATTGGAACAGCGCCAATATCAAGCCGCGCGATCCGGTGATCCTCGGTCTCTGCACCCAGACCGATCTGCACAATATGGTGATGCAGGCCAATGATCGCCTCACCCGCGAGGGCCAGACGGTGCCGCCGGTGCCGCCGCCGGCCGAGGAGAACGAGGCGGCCTGAGCGGCCGCCCGCATTCTCGCCCCCTTTCGCGGAGGGTCAGCCGGGCACGTCCTGCCTGAGACGTTCGATTTCCTCCTTCAGGCGCAGTTTTTCCAGCTTCAGGCGTGTCAGAGTATCACTATCCGGCCGTGGACGATGATCCTCGGCAGCAATGCGCAGCTCGAGGTCGGCATGGCGGTCCTTGAGGGTGCCGAGGCGTCCATCCAGACTCATATTGCACTCCTTAAGTTTTTGATGCGTTTGAAAATTCTGAACCGGGGCGATGCGCCCGGCAACGGCTGGGCCACGCCCGATCCGCTGATATCATAGCGCAAGGCATGGGCGTGTTTCCACTCCTGATTGCAGGGCCTTGACCATGGCGCAATGGCGAGCGTGGCCGTGAGAAGCGAAGCCTTGCCGCGGCGGCGAACGCCCCTCATATTGCCCCCCTCATATTGCCCCCCTCATATTGCATTGCAGCAATCGGTTGCCCGCCGGTGATTTTCGCCCGCCCGCCGGCTATGATTCATCCTGTCACCTTGCCTTGCTCACCGCCCCTCTGAGGGAGATCGCTCATGCCGGAACAGCCTTTACCATCCGTTTGGCAGCCGAAAAGAACCCGACAGCCCGGCCTCTGGCCATTGCCGCCGTTGCTGACGGCACTTCGCCGCGGCCTCGGGGGATGGTGCCCGGTATGCGGGAAGAGCCATATTTTCAACGGCTATCTTCGCGTCGTCAAAGCCTGCGAGAACTGCGCGGCACCGCTCGGCGAGGTGCGCTCGGATGACGTGCCACCCTATTTCACCATCGTCATCGTCGGTCACATCATCATCCCCGGCATGCTCATCCTGGAGCAGGCCGAGACGCCGCCGATATGGGTTCATGTCGCGATCTGGGTGCCGCTGACCCTCGCCCTCACGCTTTTGCTGCTGCGCCCAGTGAAAGGGGCGACGGTCGGGCTGATGCTCAGTCTCGGCATGATGAAGGATGACAGGGCGTGACGGTCGTGGGCAACGGGTAGCCATCTCTCATGGCGATGCCACCATGGTGATGCCGGTGATCGCGGCGCCGGAGCGCAACAACCGGCTTGAGCGCGTGGTGTTGGCGGGTGAGGCGCTGAGCCGGCTTTCACCGCTCCTCGAAGCCGATCGCGCCCAAGCGGTCCGCGATCTCGAAACCGACAGCCATTTTTCGCTGCCGGGTCGCGCAGGGCCGTTCATCCTGCATCTTTCCATTCAAGAAGGGCGGCTGGTTTTCGATATCCGCCGCGAGGATGACGTGCCGGAGGCCGCGCATGTTCTCGCGCTCGGCCCGTTTCGCGGTCTGATCAAGGATTACCATCTGCTCGTCGAGAGCTATCACCTCGCGGTCGCGGAGGGGCGCGAGGCACGCATCCAGGCGATCGACATGGGACGGCGCGGCCTGCACAACGAGGGCGCGAGCCTGATGCGCACGCGCCTCGCGGGCAAGGTGGAAATCGATTTCGAGACGGCGCGGCGGCTCTTTACGCTGGTTTGCGTTTTGCACCAACGCGCGTGATCGGGACCAACGCGCGTGATCGGGCGCGGATGATCGCGGGGGGATGATCGCCGAGGACGTTGGTCATGCTCTCGGCGGCAAGGCGCTCGATCACGGGATCAGGGCCAGGTTCGGGTGCGGTTGGCTTCCTGTTCGGGAGTGAGTTGGGTTGGCCCATCGGCGACCCCGGGCGGCGGATTGGGCAGAACGGCGGGGCTTGTCCAGCAATCGACATCGCCGAGCGTGTGCGTGCAATAGGGCGGAAGCGGCGGTGGCGGCTCGATCGGCCGACAATAGCTCTGGCCGCGGTCGAGGCGGACGACGGAGCAATCGCGGCCGGTCAGACCCGACCAGACCATATCGAACATATCGCGTTTGAACACCATGATGCTGACCAGGTCGGCGCCGCCGACCGCGGCCACCGGTTCCGTCCACGGTGTCCCGCAGGCGGTGGCGGAAAGACAGACGAGAAGAACCAGGAAGCGTCGCATGGCTGCCTATTCTGCGGCGAGGAGATGAACAGAATCTTGCCAGACGCAAATTCATCGCCGTTTGCCGCGTCACCCCGGCCCGGCTATGGTCCCGGCGCTGGCGTCAGGGGATGAGGGCGTGGTGGATATTTTTCAGGAAGTCGATGAAGAATTGCGGGCCGAGCGGGCGCGCCGGCTCTTGCTCCGCTATGGCGGCTGGCTGATCGTCGCCGCTCTCGCCGTTCTGGTCGCGACGGGGGCCTACGAATATCGGCAATGGCGCCAGCGCCAGGCCGATGAAAAACTCGCCGCCCGCTATCTCGACGCGGTTCACGCCGCAAGCGCGCAGCCACCCGACGTGAAGCAGGCCCTGGCCGGTTTCGCCGCCGTCGGCGCCGAAGGCAGCACCGGCTATCGCGATCTCGCCTCCCTCCAGCAAGCGGCGCTGCAAGCGCAAACCGGCCATCTCTCCGAGGCGATCACGATCTGGGACCATCTCGCCGCGACGGCGAGCGATCCGCTGATCGCCCGCCTCGCCGCGCTGTTCTCGGTCCAGCATCAGCTCGATAAGGGTGATCCGGCGATGCTCACCTCTCGCCTCGCCGCCCTTGACGCGCCGGATGATCCCTATCGCGCGCTTGCGACCGAAATGCGGGCGCTGCTCGCCATGCGCGTCGGTAAAGCCGACGAGGCCAAGAAAATTCTGACGTCGCTCTCACACGACGAGATGGCGCCCCCCGGTCTTCGAGATCG
>JAKAQU010000092.1 GCA_021819535.1 Pseudomonadota bacterium
CGGCTGGACGCTCTATCCGCCGCTCTCGAATGCGATGTACGAGCCCGGGCCGGGGATGGATTTCACCCTGTTCGCGCTGCACCTCGCCGGCATCTCCTCCCTTCTCGGTGCCATCAACTTCATCACCACCATTTTCAACATGCGCGCCCCCGGCATGACGCTGCACAAGATGCCGCTCTTCGTCTGGGGCATGCTGGTGACGGCGTTCCTGCTGCTGCTGTCGATCCCGGTGCTCGCCGGCGCGATCACCATGCTGATCACCGATCGTAATTTCGGCACCACCTTCTTCGACCCCCAGGGCGGCGGCGATCCGGTGCTGTTCCAGCATCTGTTCTGGTTCTTCGGCCACCCCGAAGTCTATATCATGATCCTGCCGGCCTTCGGGATCATCAGCCACATCGTCTCGACCTTCAGCCATAAGCCGGTCTTCGGCTATCTCGGCATGGCCTATGCGATGGTGGCGATCGGTGTCGTCGGCTTCGTGGTCTGGGCGCATCACATGTTCGTCTCCGGCATGGACGTCGATACCCGCGCCTATTTCATGGCCGCGACCCTGGTCATCGCGGTGCCGACGGGGGTGAAAATCTTCTCCTGGATCGCGACCATGTGGGGCGGCGCGATCGAGATGACGGTGCCGATGCTGTGGGCGGTCGGCTTCATCTTCGTCTTCACCATCGGCGGCGTCACCGGCGTCGTTTTGGCCAATGCCGGCATCGACCAGATCGTGCACAACACCTACTACGTCATCGCGCATTTCCATTACGTGCTGTCGCTCGGCGCGGTCTTCGGCATCTTCGCCGGCATCTACTACTGGATCGGCAAGATGACCGGGCGGCCCTTCCCGGAATTCTGGGCGCGGGTGCATTTCTGGATGTTCTTCGTCGGCGTCAACCTCACTTTCTTCCCGATGCATTTCCTCGGCCTCGCCGGGATGCCGCGGCGCTATCCCGATTACCCGGAGGCGTTCGCCGGCTGGAACTATGTCTCCTCGATCGGCGCCTATATCGCCGGGGCATCGGCGCTGGTGTTCTTCTACGTCATGTTCCGCACCTTCACCTCGAAGGAACGCCTCGGCGATAATTACTGGGGCGAGGGTGCGACGACGCTGGAATGGACGGTAAGTTCGCCGCCTCCGTTCCATACCTACGAGGAACTGCCGCAGATCCGCTGAGAGCAGGCGAGGGATGAGCGACACGGTCTGGATCGAGGCTGCCGGCAGGGGAGGGATCTCCCCACCGGCGGTGGCCTCGGTCGCCACCGCGGGCGATTGGCTGGCGCTTCTCAAGCCGCGGGTGATGACGCTGGTCGTCTTCACCGGGCTTGTCGGGTTGCTGGTGGCGCCGGGGCGGCTTCATCCGGTGCTGGCGCTCACCGCCATTCTCTGCATCGCGGTCGGTGCCGGGGCGGCTGGCGCGATCAATATGTGGTACGACCGCGACATCGACGCGGTGATGCGGCGCACGGCGCGGCGGCCGATCCCGGATGGGCGGATCGCGCCGGCGGATGCGCTCGGTTTCGGGATCGCGCTCGCCGTCGCCTCCGTTCTGGTCATGGGGCTTGCGACCAATATCGCCGCCGGCCTCGCCCTTGCCGCCTCGATCGCGTTTTATGTGTTCGTCTATACGATGTGGCTGAAGCGGCGCACACCGCAGAATATCGTCATCGGCGGGGCTGCCGGCGCCTTTCCGCCGCTGATCGGCTGGGTCGCGGTGACCGGCCATGTCGCACTGACGCCGCTCGTCCTCTTCGCCATCATCTTCTTCTGGACGCCGCCGCATTTCTGGTCGCTCGCACTCTATGCCCATGGCGATTACGCCCGCGCCGGGGTGCCGATGCTGCCGGTGGCGGCGGGGGCGCGGGCGACGCGGCGCCAGATCATGCTCTACACCCTGTTCCTGGTGCCGCTCACGCTGCTCCCGTGGGCGCTCGGCGAGGCGGGCCGGATTTATGGTTTCGCGGCCTTGGGGCTCGGGCTCGGATTTCTGGTCAGCGCCTGGCGGGTATGGCGCGACGCACAGGACGAAGCCGGGCGCAGCCTGACCAAGGATGCGCCGGCGCGGGCCGCCTTCCGCTATTCCATTCTCTATCTTTTCGTGCTGTTCGCGGCGTTCGCCGTCGATCGGCTGGCGGGATGAATGGTGGCGGACATCTCACCCCCGGTGCCGCCGATCAAGCGCGCCGATCTGGAGCGTCGGCGGCGAGGGCGCAACTGGGCGCTGTTCGTGGTATTGTTCGCGCTCGCCGGCTTGTTCTACGCCATCACCATCGCCAAAATGACCCGCCATTGACCGAACCCCAAGCCGGACCCACGCCCCGGCGACAAAGAGAAGACGGACGAGACCATGAGCACTGACACCCATGCCGCGGCGCTTCCCGCCGGAACCTCTGGCCTGAAGCAGCCTTACCATTTGGTCGATCCCAGCCCGTGGCCGATCATCGGCGCCCTCGCCGGCGGCCTTACCGTGCTCGGTATCGTCTTCGAGGCCCATTATCATAGCTGGACGCTCCTTCTGCTCGGCCTGCTCGGCGTGCTCGGCGTGATGTTCTTCTGGTGGCGCGACGTTCTCAAGGAAAGCCATACGCCGGGGATGCATACCCCGGTGGTGCGGCTCGGCCTCCGCTATGGCATGATGTTCTTCATCACCAGCGAGGTGATGTTTTTCGTCGCCTTCTTCTGGGCCTTCTTCAATTTCGCGCTCTTCCCCGAGCATGTCGCCGGGGCCAAGGAAATGGTCTGGCCGCCGGAGGGCATCCACACCTTCGCCCCGTTCCATATTCCTTTCCTCAACACGATGATCCTGCTGCTCTCGGGCACCACCGTCACCTGGGCGCATCACAGCCTGTTGGAGAACGACCGCAAGGGGCTGGTGATGGGGCTTTTGCTCACCGTGCTGCTCGGCCTCAGCTTCACCGGGTTCCAGGCGCTCGAATATTCGCACGCGCCGTTTCATTTCGGCGGCACCATCTACCCTTCGGTCTTTTTCCTCGCGACCGGGTTTCACGGGTTTCACGTCATCGTCGGGACGCTGTTCCTGATCGTCTGCTTCCTCCGCGCCTCCGGCGGCGAGTTCACGCCGGAGCGCCATTTCGGCTTCGAGGCGGCGGCGTGGTACTGGCATTTCGTCGATGTCGTCTGGCTGTTCCTGTTCGTCTGCATCTATTGGTGGGGGGCGTCGCCCATTTCCGCCGGCTGATCGCCGGGTGACGGGATGGATCACCCTCCGAAAGCAGCGATCTCGCTGCTTTGGGCGGCGCTTCGGGGGCGGTGTCCGCGCTGCGGCAAAGGGGCGGTGTTTTCGGGTCTGTTGACCGTGCGGCCCATCTGCCCGGTCTGCGGCCTCGATCTTTCCGCCCATGACGCTGGCGACGGGCCGGCGGTCGCCGTGATTTTCGTGCTCGGCACCTTGATCATGATCCTCGCCTTCTGGGTCGAATTCACCTTTTCGCCACCGCTCTGGGTGCATGCGGTGCTGTGGCCGGTGGTGACGGTGCCGCTCGCGATCGCGATGATGCGCCCGCTCAAGGCCGGGCTGATCGCGCTCCAATACCGCTATCGCCGCACCGAGATGGGGCAGTGAGCGCGCCATCCGAGGCCCGGCGCCAAGGTCTTTGGATCCCGACGGCGAGTGCGGCGCTGATGTTGGCCGTCCTCCTTGCGCTCGGCTTCTGGCAGGTGCGGCGGCTGGCCTGGAAAGAGGGGATTTTGGCCGAGATCGCCGCCGCCGAGGCGGCGCCGCCGGTCGCCTTGCCGGCCTCGCCGGCGCCGTTCGAGATCGTGGTCGCAACCGGGCGCTATCTCCCGGTGGTCGCGCTCTATGGCGCCGAGGTGCGCGATACCCCGCGTGGTCCGATGATGGGGGGGCAATTGCTGCAGGTGCTGGTCCCCGAGACGGCGCTGCCGAAGGAGGGGCCGCCGATCCTGGTCGACCGCGGCTGGGTGCCGGAGGGCGCGCTCGCCGCGTTCGCCGAGGCCGCACCCAAGGTGCGCATAACCGGCTTCGTTCACCCCGCCGAACGCCCCGGCTGGTTCACACCGCATGACGACCCGGCGCGGGTTCGCTTTTATACGCTCGATCCGGCGCGGATCGGCGCGGCGCTCGGGCTCAAGACGGTCGCCCCCTTCACGCTGATGGCGATGGGGCCGCCCGCGCCGGGCGGCGTTCCCGCCCCGGCCGAGCATCTGCCGCGTCCGCCCAACAACCATCTTTCCTATGCGGCGACCTGGTTCGGTTTGGCAGTCGTGCTGGTGGTGATCTATGGCATCTGGCTCGGGAGGCAGTGGCGGCGATGAATGACGCCTATGTCCGCTTGCGTGCGCGCTTCGCCCGTCTCGCGACGGTCGAGGAAGCGGCGGCGATACTGCATTGGGATGCCGCCGCCATGATGCCGCCGGGGGGTGGGGCCGCGCGTGGCGACCAGCTCGCGGCACTGGCCGGGATCACGCATGAGTGGCTCGTCGCCCCCGACCTGGCCGAGTGGTTGGACGCCGCCGATCCGGGCGATGATCCCTGGGAGATCGCCAATCTCGCCCTGATGCGTGATCGCCGCAGCCGCGCCGCGGCACTCCCCGGCGCTCTCGTCGAGGCGCAGGCGCGGGCCAATTCGGCGTGCGAGAAAATCTGGCGCGAGGCGCGGGCCGCAGCCGATTTCGCCCGCGTTCTGCCGGCTTTCGCCGAAGTCGTCCATCTCGCGCGGGAGGGCGCGTCAGCGCTGGGCGCGGCACTCGGCATCGATCCCTATGATGCGCTGATGGAGGGGTTTCAGCGCGGGGTGCGGGCGGCCGATGTCGCGCCGATTTTCGCTGCCTACGAGACGTTTCTCGCCGACGCCCTGCCGGTCATCGAAGCCCGCCAGATTGCGCCGCACTCGCCCGCGGGGCCGTTTCCCGAGGCGGCGCAGGAGGCGCTCTGCCGGCGTTTGGCGGCGCGCGCCGGGCTCGATTTCGCCCATGCCCGGCTCGATCGCTCGGCGCACCCGTTCTGCGGCGGCACGCCGACCGATATCCGCATCACGACCCGCTATGACGAGAGCGATTTCGCGGAAAGCCTGATGGGGGTGATGCACGAGACCGGGCACGCGCTTTACGAACTCGGCCTGCCGCGCGCCATGGCCCGCCAGCCGGTCGGACAGGCGGCGGGGATGGCGGTGCATGAAAGCCAGTCCCTGATCATCGAGATGCAGGCTTGCCGCTCGGATGCGTTTTTGGCCTGGCTCGGCCCGGTTTTGCGGGAGAGCTTCGGCGGCGCGGCGGCGGTGTATGCGCCGGAGAATCTTGCCCGTCTCTGGCGGCGTGTCGCGCGCGGGCCCATTCGTGTCGATGCCGATGAAGTGACCTATCCCGCCCATGTCATCCTCCGCTTCCGGCTCGAGCAAGCGCTGATCGCGGGCGATCTCGCGCCGGCCGATCTGCCGGGCGCCTGGCGCGAGGGGATGGCGGCGCTGCTCGGTATCACGCCGCGCAACGACGCCGAGGGCTGCCTACAAGATATTCATTGGTACGACGGCGCGTTCGGCTATTTCCCGAGCTATACGCTCGGCGCGATGGCGGCGGCGCAATTGATGGCGGCGGCGCGGCGGGGCGTCGCGGGGCTCGATCGGGCACTCGGCGCGGGAGATTTCGCGCCACTCCTCGGCTGGCTGCGGGATGCGGTGCGTGGCCGGGGCAGCCTGCTCGGCTTCGATGATCTCCTCCTCGCCGCGACCGGCAAGCGTCTCGATCCCGAGGATTTCATGGCCCATTTGCGCGCGCGCTATCTCGCGGGCGCGATCACCTGAGCGGATTTCATCCCGGAAGGGTGCCGCCGAGTTCGTCCTCGATATGGATGCGGATGATCTCGTCGAAACTGGCCTCGGCGCGGAAGCCGAGGGCGAGGGCGCGCCGGGCATCGAAGCGGGTCGGCCAGCCGGCGACGATGGCGGCGATGGCGGGGTCGGGGGCGCGGCGGATCAGCCGCACCGCTTTCTCGCCGGCCACCCGGCCGAGGGCCGCGATCTGCTCGCCGACCGTCGCCGAAAGCCCGGGCATGGAGAGATTGCGCCGCGCGCCAAGGGGCGCGAGGTCGATGGTCGCGGCGTGGATCAGGAACGAGACCGCGGCGCGTGGGCTCGCATGCCAGTGGCGGACATCGTCCGAGACCGGGAGCACGGCCTCCATGCCGGCGAGCGGCTCGCGCAGGATGCCGGAGAAGAAGCCGGAGGCCGCTTTGTTCGGCTTGCCCGGGCGGATGCAGATGGTGGGAAGCCGGATGCCGATGCCATCGAAAATGCCGCGACGCGAATAATCGGCGAGCAGCAATTCGCCGATCGCCTTTTGCGTCCCGTAGCTGGTGAGCGGGGTCGTGAAGAATTCGTCCGGGATCGGGTCGGGGAACGGCGCGCCGAACACCGCGATCGAGGAGGTGAAGACGACGCGCGGCGCATAGGGCGCTTTTTGCCCCTCGGCCCGGATCGCCTCGAACAAGGCACGCGTGCCGTCGAGATTGACGCGGTAGCCTTTGTCGAAATCGGCCTCCGCCTCGCCCGAGACGATGGCGGCGAGATGAAAGATGAGATCGGGGCGCGTGGCGATCGCGGCTTCGGCAACGCCGGGTGCCGAGAGATCGGCGGCCTCGGTGTCACATTGGCCGGCAAAGCCGGTGGGTGGCTCGGGGGCGATGATATCGGTGAGCGAAAGCCGCGCGATCTCGCGCCCGGCGAGCGTTTTTTCGCGCGCGAGGCGGGATGCGAGCTTGCGGCCGATCATGCCTCCGGCACCGGTGATCAGGATATGCATGGGATGTTTCCTCCGCGCGGCATTGCCTCCGCCATCACTGGCCGCAGACCTTGCCGGCGTCAATCCCCGCGCCCGGCTTCGCGCCGCCCCGCGCCGGCGCTATGATGCGCGGCACTTGGGGAGGGAGTGTCACGATGCCTGCATCACCGTTCGAGGGCGCGAAAAACACGGCCAATTACGTGCCCTTGTCGCCGCTCAGCTTTCTCACGCGCGCTGCCGCCGTCTATCCCGACCGTCTTGCCGTTCTGCACGGCGCGCGGCGCTTCACCTGGGCCGAGAGTGCGGCGCGCTGCCGGCGCCTCGCCTCGGCGCTCGCCGCGCGCGGCATCGGGCGCGGCGACGTGGTGGCGTTCTTGGCGCCCAATATCCCGGCCCTGTTCGAGGCGCATTTCGGCGTCCCCATGCTCGGCGCGGTGCTGAACGCCATCAATACCCGCCTCGATGCCGCAACCATCGCCTTCATCCTCGCCCATAGCGAGGCCAAGGCGCTGTTCGCCGACACTGAATATGCCGAGACGGTCGAGGCGGCGCTCGCGTTACTGCCCGAGCACGCCCGGCCCCTACTCGTCGATATCGCCGACGGCGCAGCCGGGCGCCGGCTCGCCGGCATCGAATACGAGGAATTGCTCGCCGGCGGCGATCCCGAATTTTCGGGCTCTCTTCCTGGCGATGAATGGGATCCGATCACCCTCAATTACACCTCCGGCACCACCGGCGACCCCAAGGGCGTCGTCTATCATCATCGCGGCGCCTATTTGAACGCGCTCGGCAACATCGTCACCTGGGGCATGCCGCAGCACCCGGTCTATCTCTGGACGCTGCCGATGTTCCATTGCAACGGCTGGTGCTTTCCCTGGACGATGGCGGCGCTGGCCGGCACCAATGTCTGCCTTCGCCGCATCGAGGCGCGGGCGATGTATGACGCCATCGCCGATGCCGAGGTCAGCCATCTCTGCGGCGCGCCGATCGTGATGAATTTGCTCCTCCACGCGCCGCCGGCCGAGCGGCGCGACTTCGGCGGGCGGCGGATCCATATGATGACGGCCGCCGCCCCGCCGCCGGCCGCGGTCATCGAGGGGATGGAGCGGCTCGGCTTCGATATCACCCATGTCTATGGGCTGACCGAGGTCTATGGTCCGGTCACGGTCTGCGCCTGGCAGGACGCCTGGGCCGGGCTCGCGCCGGAAGAGCAGGCGCGGATGAAGGCGCGCCAGGGGGTTCCCTATCCGGTGTTCGAGAGCGTGATGATCGCCGATCCCGCGACCCTCGTCCCGGTCGCCAAGGACGGCACGACGATGGGCGAGGTCTTCATGCGCGGCAATGTCGTGATGAAGGGGTATTTCAAGAACCCGAAAGCGACCGCGGAGGCCTTCGCCGGCGGCTGGTTCCATACCGGCGATCTCGGCGTCTGGCACCCCGATGGCTATATCGAGCTCAAGGACCGCTCCAAGGACATCATCATCTCGGGCGGCGAGAACATCTCGACGATCGAGGTCGAATCGGTGCTGCATCGCCACCCGGCGGTGCTGGATGCGGCGGTTGTCGCCAGGCCTGATGAGAAATGGGGCGAAACACCCTGCGCCTTCATTACCCTCAAGCCCGGCGCCAGCGTGACCGAGGCGGAGATCATCGCCTTCTGCCGCGCCCATCTCGCCCATTTCAAGGCGCCGCGCCACGTGGTGTTCGGCCCGCTGCCCAAAACCTCGACCGGGAAGACGCAGAAATACATTCTGCGGGAGAGAGCGAAGGAAGTATAAAAAATGTTCTTTTTGAAAAAAGAACCAAAAACTTTTATTCGTTGGGCAGTGCCGTAGGCGCTGCCCTTCCAAGGATGTATGCCGCTCTGAGGGAACGAAAGAAAGTTTTATTTCAAATATCCGGCGCTTCCACGGCGTGGGCGTGGGTCTGGATGAACTGAAAGCGCAGCTCTGGCTTGCGGCCCATGAGTTGTTCGACGAGATCCTCGGTGGTTGCGGCGGCCTCGTCCGGGATCGTGGCCGTGAGCAGCGTCCGCCGCTTCGGGTCCATCGTCGTTTGGCGCAAAACGCTCGCCGGCATTTCGCCGAGCCCCTTGAAGCGGCTGATTTCCACCTTGGCGCCGGCTTTGAACGCGGTTTTCAGCAGGCGGTCGCGTTCCGCGTCGTCCATGGCGTAAAGTGAAACCGCGCCTTGGGTGAGGCGATAAAGCGGCGGTTGGGCGAGATAGAGATGGCCGCGGCGGATGAGTTCGGGGAGTTCGCGATAGAAGAACGTCATCAGGAGCGAGGCGATGTGGGCGCCGTCGACATCGGCATCGGTCATGATGATGACCCGGCCATAGCGGAGCTTGCCGGCATCGAAGCGGGCACCGGCGCCGCAGCCGAGCGCCTCGATGAGATCGCGCAACTCCTGATTTTGGCGCAGTTTATCGGCCGAGGCACTGGCGACGTTGAGGATTTTGCCGCGGAGTGGCAAGACCGCCTGGGTTTCGCGGTCGCGCGCCTGCTTGGCCGAGCCGCCGGCGCTGTCGCCTTCGACGAGGAAAATTTCCGTATCGGCCGCGGATTCGCGGGCGCAATCGGTGAGCTTGCCGGGCAGGCGGAGCCGCCTGGTCGCGGTTTTGCGCGGCGTGTCGCGGGCCTCGCGGCGGCGGAGACGCTCCTCGGCGCGCTCGATGAGATGGCCGAGCAGGGCGTCGGCCTGAGCCGGGTCGCCGGCGAGGAAATTTTCCTC
>JAKAQU010000093.1 GCA_021819535.1 Pseudomonadota bacterium
CCATCAGGCTGAACTCCCGATGGTTTCCTTGATTGATCCAACGGAACGGTCGCGGTTGGTTCCGCAACCACGGTCCTTAGGGTATCTTGTCACCAGTGCCCAGCCGGAATCCAGATATTTTACAGGCCCTGCCGCCGCGGCATTGCCGGGGGCGCCGGGTTCGGGCAAATTTGCCGGCAAAGAACCCGAGATGGGGAGGGTCGCATGACGCGTGAGCAGCAGAGCCGCTACGAGTCGGTTTACCGGGCTTGGCAGCGTGACCCCGAGGCTTGGTGGGCCGAAGCCGCGAGCGGCATTTCCTGGCGCAAGGGCTGGGACCGGGTATTCGATCCCGCGATCGGCCCCTATGGCGTCTGGTTTCCCGGCGCCGCACTCAATACCTGCGAGAATTGCCTCGATCGCCATGTCGCGGCCGGGCGCGGCGGGCAAACCGCGCTGATCTGGGACAGCCCGCTTGCCGGCCGCAGCGAGCGCTTCACCTATGCCGAACTCACGGCGCGAACGGCGCAGGTGGCCGGCGCCCTCAAGGCGCTCGGCGTTGGTCGCGGCGATCGGGTGGTGATCTACATGCCGATGGTGCCGGAAGCGGCGATCACCATGCTCGCCTCGGCGCGGCTCGGCGCCATCCATTCGGTGGTATTCGGTGGCTTTGCCGCCGCCGAACTCGCCGCCCGCATCAGTGATGCCAAGCCGCGCGTCATCGTTGCCGCCTCGTGCGGTTTGGAGCCGGGCCGAATAGTCGCCTATCAGCCGATTCTCGATGCCGCCCTGGCGCTTTCGCCGCACCAGCCGGAAGCCTGCCTGATCCTGCAGCGCGAGATCGCGCCGGCAACCCTCAAACCGGGGCGAGATCACGATTTTTTGACCGCCGAGGCGGCGGCGCACCCGGCCGATCCGGTGCCGGTCCTCGCTACCGACCCGCTTTATATTCTTTACACCTCCGGCACCACCGGCCGCCCGAAAGGGGTGGTGCGCGACCATGGCGGGCACGCGGTCGCGCTCCACACCTCCATGGGCATGATCTATGGCGCCAAGGCCGGCGACGTGACGTGGACCGCGTCCGATGTCGGCTGGGTGGTCGGGCACAGCTATATCGTCTATGCCCCCCTCCTCGCCGGCTGCACCACCATCATGTATGAGGGGAAGCCGGTCGGCACCCCGGATGCCGGCGCGTTCGGGCGCGTCATCGCGGCACACGGGGTCAAGACGCTGTTCACCGCGCCAACCGCGATGCGTGCGATCAAGCAGCAGGATCCCGAGGCCAAACTGTTCACCGCCCATGATCTGTCGCGCTTCGAGGCTTTGTTCCTCGCCGGCGAGCGCTGCGACCCGCCGACCGCGGAATGGGCGGCGGAAAAGCTCGCGCGCCCGGTGATCGATCACTGGTGGCAGACCGAGACCGGCTGGCCAATCACCGCCGGCTTCCGCGGCCTCGGCCTCTTTCCGTTCAAGCCCGGCTCCGGCGGCCGCCCGGCGCCGGGCTATGATTTGCAGGCGCTCGACGACAATGGCGCGGTGCTGGCGCCTGGGACGAATGGCAGCCTCGCCATCCGTCTGCCGCTGCCGCCCGGCGCCGCGCCGACGCTGTGGCACGACGAGGCGGGGTTTCGCGCCGCCTATCTCCAGGATTTCCCAGGCTGGTATCGCACGGGTGACGCCGGCATGATCGATGCCGATGGCGATGTCTGGGTGATGGGCCGCACCGATGACATCATCAACACCGCCGGCCACCGTCTTTCCACCGGTGCGATGGAGGAGGTGCTGGCCTCACACCCCGATGTCGCCGAATGCGCCGTCGTCGGCGCCCAGGACGCGCTCAAGGGGCAGGTGCCGCTTGGGCTCGTGGTGCTCAAGGCCGGGGTCGATCGGGCGCCCGACGACATCTGCGCCGAGCTGGTGCAACTCGTGCGCCAGCGAATAGGCGCGGTCGCGTCGTTCAAGCAGGCGCTGGTGGTGCCGCGCCTGCCGAAAACGCGCTCCGGCAAGATTCTGCGCGCCGCCATTCGCCGCCTCGCCGATGGCGAGCCCGCTAATCCGCCGCCGACCATCGAGGATCCCGCCGCCCTCGACGACATCTCCCGCGCCCTCGGGACGCGCTGAGAATAAAGGCCCCGCGGCGCGAGGCGCGGGGCCATTCCCATACCCCCGCCGGGCGGTCTCCACGCCTCGACGGTGCTCCGGTTGCCGGGCGGCCTCCCGCGTCTTTTGGCTGATTGACGATGTCCGATGCCCGGAAATCACGAATGCCGGGCATCGTTGCTATTTTAACGGGAGGTAAATTTTTAACTTCTCTATCCGAGCGAAATGGCGCTAAGTAACCGAAAATTTGGTATTGTTAGCTGGTGCAAAATGCAACCCATATGGGAAAATACAGCCAATCTCAGGCGGGATGGCGGGTATGATGCCTGACGATTTCACCTATGGCGTGGGTCGGATGGCGGACGAGGCGGGATTCGTCTTTCTGCCATCGGGTTTCGCCGGCGCCGGCGCCATGGCCGATACCGCGCGGGAGTTCGACATCCTCCGCCATTCCGGCCTGTTCGATGCCGCCTATTATCTCGGCAACAATCCCGACATCAAACAGAGCGGTCTCGATCCCCTGACCCATTACCATTTGCATGGCTGGCGCGAGGGGCGGCGGCCGAATTTTTATTTCGACCCAGCCTTCTATCTCGACGAGAATCCCGATGTCCGCACGGTCGGAATAGACCCTCTGCTCCATTATCTTTGGGCGGGCGAACGCGAGGGGCGCCGCCCGGTGCTGTATTTCGACCCGGTCTGGTATCGCGCCCGCTACGCCGTCCCGGAAGGCGAGAACGGCCTTGCCCATTTCCTCGTCCACCGCCGGAGCGGCGAGACCAGCCCGCTTCCCGAGTTCGATTCCGCCTGGTACCTGAAAACCTATCCCGACATCGCCGCCGCGGGCATGGATCCGCTAGAGCATTTCCTCGTCCAGGGTTATCGCGAGGCACGTAACCCCTCGCCGGATTTCGATGTCCGTTTCTATCGCCGGCGCTATCTGCGCGGTGCGCCGGATGAGAATCCGCTACTGCATTATGTCCGGCACCGCGGCGACCCCGGCCTTTTCACGTCATGCCCGGCCGATGAGGTGAGCCTGCCGCGCGAGGTCCGCCGCCATACCCGCCCTGGCCCCCATTTCGAGGCGGTCGAGCCAGTGGCCGCGGCACTCCCGCGGAAGGCGCGGGTGCTCGCCTTCTACCTGCCGCAATTTCATGCCTGCCCCGAAAACGATCTCTGGTGGGGTAAGGGTTTTACCGAGTGGACCAATCTCGGCCGCGCCTTGCCCCGCTTCGCCGGCCATTACCAGCCGCGCATTCCGCGCGATCTCGGTCATTACCGGCTCGACGGGCCCGAGACTTTGGCACGGCAGATCGAACTCGCCAAAGCTGCGGCACTCGGCGGGTTCGTGTTCTATTTTTATTGGTTCAACCGCCGCCGCCTGCTCGATCAGCCGATCGAGACCTTCCTCGCCCATCCCAGTCTCGATTTTCCCTTTTGCCTGATGTGGGCGAATGAAAACTGGACGCGGCAATGGGATGGGCTCGACCAGCAGGTGCTGATCGCGCAGGAATACCACGAGGAGGACGAGGCGGCGATGATCGCCTGCTTCGCCCGCCATTTCGCCGATCCGCGCTATATTCGCATCGATGGCCGGCCGCTCCTCTTCATCTACCGCGCCGCCCTGATCCCCGATGCCGCCGCCGCCATCACCCGCTGGCGCGCGCGTTTCGAGCGCGATCACGGCGAAAACCCGCTCCTCGTCATGGCGCAGAGCTTCACCGATCACGACCCGCGCCCGCACGGGCTCGACGGCGCGGTGGAATTTCCGCCGCACAAGCTCACCCGGGGTTTGGAGATGATCAACGACCGGCTGGAGCTTTTCGACCCCGATTTCTCGGCCGAGGTCTATGATTATGACGATGTCGCCATCCGTTCGCTGACCATCGGTCGGCCGGATTTTCCCCTGATCAAAACCGCGATCCCGGGCTGGGACAATGATCCGCGGCGCGAGGGGGCGGGGATGGTGATCCAGGGCGCGACCCCGGCACGCTATCAGGCCTGGCTCGGGCGGCTGATCGACGAGGCGCAGACGCAACCGTTCTTCGGCGAACCATTGGTTTGCATCAATGCCTGGAACGAATGGGCGGAAGGGGCTTATCTCGAACCCGATCTGCATTTTGGCGCAGCCTTCCTCAACGCCACCGGGCGCGCCATCACCGGCCGCCCGACGGGTGTTGCCGGTAGCGCGCTCGTGCTCGTCGGCCATGACGCCCTCGCCCATGGCGCGCAGCAGCTTCTGCTTCATCTCGGGCGCTATCTCCGGCGCCATGGTGGCTTCGTGGTGACGTTTCTGCTCCGCGAGGGCGGACCGCTCGAAGCAGAATACGCCAAGGTGGGGCCGACCCTGGTGGTGCGCGAGGACGCCGCGTTCGACGCGGCGGTGCAGACGCTCTATCACGAAAAAGGGGTGCGGAGTGCGATCGTCAACACCACGGCGGCAGCGGCCCTTTGCCCGATCTTCGCCCGGCATGGCATGGCAGCGACCCTCCTCGTGCATGAAATGCCGCGCCTGATCGAGGAGAAACAACTTCTCGGCGCCGCTCGCATCGCCGCCGAGCATGTCCGGAATGTCGTCTTTCCCGCCGAGCTGGTGCGCGAGCGTTTCACCGCCCTCATTCCGCTCGATCAGGCGCGAACGCACATCCTCCCCCAGGGTCTCTACCAGGATATCGGCTTTGACGCCGATGCCCGCCGCGCGCTGCGAGAGGAACTCGGCCTCGGCCCGGATGTGGCGCTTGCGCTCGGTGTCGGCTATGGCGATTTGCGCAAGGGGTTCGATCTCTTCTTGCAGGTCTGGCGGGCCTCCCGGCGGCGCGGGCGGGTGGTGCATTTCGCCTGGATCGGGCGCATCGACCGTCAGCTCGCGACCTATCTCGGCCCCGAGATCGAGGCCGCCAAGGCGAGCGGCACCTGCCATTTCCCGGGCTTTCGTGACGATGTCGCGGCCTGGCTTTCGGCGGCCGATCTGTTGTTGCTGCCCTCGCGCGAGGATCCCTATCCCTCGGTGATGCTCGAAGCGGCGGCCAGCGGCATTCCGGTGGTGGCGTTTGCCGATAGCGGCGGTGCCGCTGAGTTCATTCGCGGCGAGGGGGTGGGCGAGGTGGTGCCTTTCGCCGATAGCGAGGCGATGGCGCGCTCGCTGCTCGCGCTCACCAAGACCCTGCCGAGCTTTGCCGAGCGCCGCCTCTACGCGGCCGAGGCGGCCGGGAAAACCGCTTTCGGCCGCTATGTCGGCGATCTCCTGGCGCTCGCCTTGCCCGATCTCATTTCGATTTCGGTGGTGGTGCCGAATTTCAACTATGCGCGGTTCCTCCGCGCCCGGCTCGCCGCCGTTTTCGGCCAGACCCATCCGGTGTGCGAGGTGATCGTCCTCGATGATGCCTCGGAGGATGACAGTATTGCCGTCGCCAAGGCGGCCAGCGCGGAATGGAACCGCGATATCCGCATCGTTCCCAATGCCCGCCCCTCGGGTTCGGTGTTCGCGCAATGGCGGCGCGCGGCCGAACTGGCGCGTGGCGATTTCCTCTGGATCGCCGAGGCGGACGATGCCGCGGAGCTGTCCTTCCTCGAAAAACTCGCCTCGGCCCTTGCCGCCGCTCCCGGCGCGGTTTTCGCCTTCGCCGACAGCCGTGCGATCGACGCGGCCGGCGAGACGGTGATCCCGAGCTATCGTGCCTATTATGCCGAAGCCGCCGGCGCCGGCGCGCTCGGTGCCGATGACGTGTTCTCCGCGCGCGGCTTCGCCCGCCGTTTCCTCGCCGAGCGCAATCTGATCCTCAACGCATCCGCCGTTCTGTGGCGGCGAAGCGCGCTCCTCGCCGCTTTTGATCGCATCGGCGGCGATCTCGCCGGTTTCACCCTCGCCGGTGATTGGCGGCTCTACCTCGAAGCCCTGATCGGGGAAGGGGCGGCGGAAACCGGAGACAGCGTCGCCTATGTCGCGGCCCCGCTCAATCTCCATCGCCGGCATGACCAAAGCGTCACCGCGCGCACCGATCTCGCCCGTCACGTCGCCGAAATCCGGCGTCTGCACCGCTTTGCCGCGGCCCGCCTCGGCGCCGACAAAGCCTTGCGCGCCCGCCAGGCGGCCTATGTGCGACATGTCACCGAGGCACTGCATGGCCGCGAGAAATCTCCCCAGAGGTGATCTCTGGCCGCCATCCGCCAATCGGGGTATGATCGGCGATTATTCAGGCTGAGGAATTCGACGCGATGACCGCCGATGCCCATGCTGCGCCATTTTCTGCCGCCGCCGGCATGGCGGATCTGATCGTTCCGGTCATTCTCTCGGGAGGCTCGGGGACACGGCTTTGGCCGGTCTCGCGCGAGAGCTATCCCAAGCAATACTGGCCGCTGATCTCCGACCGCTCGCTGCTTCAGGACACGGCGCGGCGCGCCACCGGCCCCGGCTTCGCCGCGCCGATCGTCGTCTGCAACCACGAGCATCGGTTCATGATCGCCGAGCAATTGCGCAAGGGCGGGATCGAGAAAGCGCGGATTCTGCTTGAGCCGGTCGGGCGCAACAGCGCGCCCGCGATCACCGCCGCCGCCGTGCTCGTCGCCGAGGACGATCCGGACGCCGTCCTCTGGATGATGGCCGCCGATGCGGCGATCGGCGATCTTTCGGCGCTCCATCGGGCGCTCGTCCCCGCGGTCGCGGCGGCGCGGGCAGGGCGGGTCGTGACCTTCGGCATGAGGCCGCATGCGCCCGAGACCGGCTATGGCTATATCGAGATCGGCGCGCCGCTCGCCGGGATCGAGGGGGCCCATGACCTCGCTCGTTTCGTCGAAAAGCCGGACGCCGAAACCGCCGCGCGCCTGGTCGGCTCGGGCCGGCATTTGTGGAATTCGGGCATGTTTCTGTTCACCGCGCGGCGATTGATCGCGGAAATGGCGGAACACGCGCCGGAGGTTTTGGCGGCGGTGCAAGCGGCGGTTGCTGGGCGGCGGGTGGATCTCGATTTTCTTCGCCTCGACGCCGAGGCTTTCGCCGCCGCGCCGTCGATCAGCCTCGACTACGCCGTTGCCGAACGCACGCGCCATGCCGCCGTCGTGCCGGCCGATCTCGGCTGGTCGGATGTCGGGAGTTGGAGCGCGCTCTGGGAACTCGGCGAAAAGGACGAGGGCGGCAATGTTGCGGTCGGCGACGTTCTACTCGAAGCGGCGCGCGATTGCTATGTGCGGAGCGATGGCATGCTGACCGCCGTCGTCGGGCTTGAGAACGCCGTCGTGGTGGTGACCGAGGATGCGGTGCTGGCGCTCAACCGCGATCATGCGCAGGACGTGAAGAAAGTCGTCGATCGGCTGCGCGCCGCGGGACGGGCGGAGGCGGTCGCGCATAATCGCTGCTATCGTCCCTGGGGCTTTTACGAGAGCCTGATCCAGGGCGACCGCTTCCAGGTCAAGCGCATCGTCGTCTCGCCGGGACAGAAGCTCTCGCTGCAGAAACATTTCCACCGCGCCGAGCATTGGGTGGTGGTGAACGGCACGGCGCTGGTCACGCGCGATGACCAGCAGATTCTGCTGCGCGAGAACGAGAGCGTCTATCTCCCGCTCGGCAGCATGCATCGCCTGGAAAATCCCGGCCGCATTCCGCTCACCCTGATCGAGGTGCAATCCGGCGCCTATCTCGGCGAGGACGACATCGTCCGCTTCGACGACACCTATGGCCGCGCCTGAGCAGTCAACGGCGCGGTCGGCTTCTCACGTCAGAAGCGGGGCAGACCGTGCCGCAAAGCGCGTCAAGCGTCGTCGCCATTGGACGCGGCGGGCGCATCGAGGCGCTCCATGTTCTCGAGAATGCTGAGCAGATAGTGCAACATGCGTGCGGTGTCGTTGACTGAGAAGTCGGCGAGCACCTGTTCGTAGTAGGCGTGGATTTTCGGCAGCGCCAGCACCTGCCAGACGTATCGGCCGCTTTCCGTGATGGTCACCAGTCTTGCGCGCCGGTCGCGCGCGTCGGTCGCGAGGGCGATGTGGCCGTCACGCGCCATGCGGCTCAGCAGGCCCGTGATGTTCTGCCGGCTGACCATGAGATATTTCGCGAGATCGCCGACCGAAACGCCGCCTTGGACGGATTTGCGTGAGAGGGCGCCGAGGACCGCCCATTGCTGGGTGGTCAGTCCTTCCTTCTCCACCGCGCGGCTGCCGGTTTTATGCAACATATTGGCGCACTGATAGAGCCGAAAGAACAGCCTGTTGGCCATCTCGATCTTCGTGGTGCCATTGCTGCCCGCAATCGATGCCTTCTGTTTCGCCATTTCCCTCTTGCCGAATGCGTGTGATCTCGATAATCTAAGGCAATATATTGTCGTATATCGGGCCGCGGCAAGACGCAATCGGCCGGTAATCCGGGTCGCCCGCGCCATTCCGCTCGGCCGCCTCGGCCAGCCGGACGATCTCGCGAAGGCCATCGTCTTTTTCGGCTCCGACGAGGCCGCTTACATCACCGCCAGGTGCTGAGCGTCTCCGGCGGCCTGACCATGAACGGCGAACAAAAGGAAAGCGCCATGAAGTACGAGGATATTCTCTACGAGGTACGCAACGGTGTCGCCTGGATCATCATCAACCGGCCGGAGAAGATGAACGCCTTCCGTGGCACCACCTGCGATGAGATCATCAAGGCGATGAACCGCGCCGGCTACGACAAATCGATCGGCGCCATCGTGCTCACCGGGGCTGGCGACAGGGCGTTTTGCACGGGCGGTGACCAATCGGCACATAATGGCAATTATGATGGACGCGGCACGGTCGGCCTGCCAATGGAGGAGTTGCACACCGCTATCCGCGACGTGCCGAAGCCGGTGATCGCGCGCGTGCAGGGTTACGCCATCGGCGGCGGCAATGTGCTCGCCACGATCTGCGATCTGACGATCTGCTCGGAAAAGGCGATCTTCGGCCAGGTGGGCCCGAAGATGGGGTCGGTGGACCCCGGTTACGGCACCGCTTATCTCGCGCGGGTGGTCGGCGAGAAGAAGGCGCGCGAGATGTGGTATATGTGCCGTCGCTACTCGGGCAGGGAGGCCGAGGCGATGGGGCTGGCCAATCTCTGCGTGCCGCATGAGCAACTCGACGCCGAGGTGCAGAAATGGGGCGAGGAACTGTGCGAGCGCTCGCCCACGGCGCTGGCCATCGCCAAGCGCAGCTTCAACATGGACACCGCCCATCAGGCCGGCATCGCCGGGCTTGGGATGTATGCGCTGAAGCTCTATTACGACACGGACGAGTCGCGCGAGGGCGTGAAGGCGCTGAAGGAGAAGCGCCTGCCCGAGTTCCGCAAATACGCGAAGTGAATTGGCCTTCGGGCTCCCTCGCGGCGAGGAAGCCCGTCTTCGCTGCCGACGTCTTCGCTGCCGATCATGCCGATGC
>JAKAQU010000094.1 GCA_021819535.1 Pseudomonadota bacterium
GGCAGCGTTGCCGCCAATGTCGATATCAGCTTCGCGGTCGGCAAAGGTGAGATACTTGGCCTGATCGGGCCGAACGGGGCGGGCAAAAGCAGCCTCTTCAGCATCATCGCCGGCGCCATCGCGCCTGATCGCGGCGAAATCCTGTTCGAGGGGCAGCGTATTTCCGGGATCGGCGCCGTTGCCTGCGCGCGGCGCGGCATCGGGCGCACGTTTCAAGTGGTGCGCAGCTTCGATTCGATGTCGGTTCTGGAAAACGTCATGGTCGGCGCCTTTCTCCACGCGCGGCGGACACGGGCGGCGATGCGGCGCGCCGAAGAGGTGATCGGATTTTGCGGCCTGGCCGGATCCCGCGACACACCGGCGCATCGTCTCTCACCGCCGGAGAAGCGGCGCCTTGAGATCGCCCGCGCTCTCGCGACCGAGCCGCGGCTTTTGCTGCTCGATGAAATGCTGACCGGCCTCACGCCGACCGAGGCGCGGGAGGGGATGCAATTGGTGCGCGATCTGCGCACTCAAGGCATCACCATCGTCATGGTCGAGCATGTCATGGAGGTGCTGCTGCCGCTGATCGACCGCGCGGTCGTGCTCAATCTCGGGCGGAAGCTCGTCGAGGGTTTGCCGGCCGACATCGTCCGCCATCCGGAGGTGATACGCGCCTATCTCGGAGACCGCTATGCCGCCTGAGCGCCCTCTGCTCGCCGCGCACGCGCTCAGCGCCCATTATCGCGGCCTCGCCGCCTTGCACGGGATCGATCTCACGGTCGCGGCGGGCGAGATCGTCGCCGTGGTCGGGGCGAACGGTGCTGGCAAGAGCACGCTATTGCGGGCCATTGCCGGACAGGTGGCGACGGCTGGCGAAATTCTGTTCGACGATACGCCGATCACACGCCTCGCCCCGCATCGGATCAGCCGCATGGGCATCGCCCTGGTGCCGGAAGGGCGGAGGCTGTTCCGACGGCTTTCGGTCGAGGACAATCTTCGCCTCGGCGCCTATGCCCGCCGCGGACCCGAGCGCTTTCGCCCGCTCGATGTCGTTTTCGAGCTTTTCCCGCGCCTTGAGGAGCGTCTTGCCCAGCGCGCCGAGACGCTCTCCGGCGGCGAGCAGCAAATGCTCGCGATCGGTCGCGCCTTGATGACGGCGCCACGGCTTTTGCTGCTCGATGAACCCTCGCAAGGCATCATGCCGCGCCTGGTCGATGACATTTTCGCGGCGATCGCAGCGATCCGGGCGCGCGGCGTCACCATCCTGATCGTCGAACAGCGCCTTGCGGAAACATTGGCGATCGCCGATCGTGCCTATGTGGTGCAGACCGGGCGCATCGTTCTCCGCGGCACGGCGCGCGAGATCGCCGCCAATGAAGAGGTGCGCCGCGCCTATCTCGGCATGTGACGAAGAGGGGAGTTGACCATGGATGGATCGGCCCATCGCATCGACCGCACGTCGCTCGCGACCGCGCGCGATGTGCGTCTCGCCTGCCGGGCGGGAAAATTCTCGGGCGCGACCTCGGGCCTCGCACCCGGCTTCGCGCAGGCCAATCTCGTCGTTCTTCCCGCTGATCTCGCGGCCGATTTTCTCCGCTTTTGCCAGCGCAATCCGAAACCCTGCCCGCTCCTCGGCGTCTCCGAGCCGGGTTCGGCGCAACTGCCCGATCTTGCGGAAGATCTCGATCTCCGCAGCGATCTCCCCGGCTATCGCGTCTGGCGGGAGGGCGAACTCGTCGCCGAGCCGGAGAGTATCGCGGATTGGTGGCGCGATGACCTCGTCGCCTTCGCGATCGGCTGCTCCTATACTTTCGAGGCGGCGCTGCTCGCGGAAGGCATGACGCTTCGCCATGTCGCGGCGGGGAGCGAGGTGCCGATGTTCCGCACCAATATCGATTGCGCGCCGGCGGGGCGGTTTTTCGGCAAAATGGTGGTCTCGATGCGGCCCTTGCGCCCGGCCGACGCCATTCGGGCGATCCAGATCACGTCCCGCTATCCCTTCGTCCATGGCGCGCCGGTGCATCTCGGCCTGCCTGACGCCATCGGCATTGCCGATCTCGCGCATCCCGATTACGGCGCGCCGGTCGCGGTTTTGCCCGATGAATTGCCGGTGTTCTGGGCCTGTGGCGTGACACCGCAAGCGGTGATCGCGGCGATGCGCCCGCCCTTTGCCATCACCCATTGCCCTGGGCGGATGCTGGTGCTCGATTTGCCCGATCACCGCTGCGCGGTTTTGTGAAAGCAGGGAAAATGTAATGATAAGCATGGATGTACGTCTAAGGCTCACGAATCCCCCTCAAGCGCGAACAGTTTCACGATCGCCCCAGACGTCCTCTCACATCAACTGAAATGAAGTCTTTTTGCTTCTTTTTCTTCAGAAAAAGAAGATTCGTCTCCTCTAAATCTCGAACGTAACCGCGACCGGCACATGGTCGGAGGCCTGCGGCCAGTCGCGGGCGTCTTTCAGCGTGATCTGGCCGCGGAGTGTCGGGAGCAGGTCCGGCGTCGCCCAGACGTGATCGAGCCGGCGGCCGCGATCGGACGCCCGCCAGTCGCGGTTGCGATAGGACCACCAGGTGAAATGCTTTTCCGTCGCTGGCACGAAATGGCGTACCGCATCGATGAACCCGGTCTCGCGCCAGGCGGTCAGCCCCGCGGTCTCGGGCGGCGTGTGGCTCACGACATCGAGCAGCTGGCGATGGCTCCAGACATCGTTCTCCAGCGGCGCGATGTTGAGATCGCCGACCAGGATGGTGCGCGAAAACCCTGACCGAGCCGCGAAAAAATCCCGCGCCTCGGCGATGAAGGCGAGTTTGTGGGCGAATTTCGGGTTGGCTTCCGGGTCCGGGACATCGCCGCCGGCGGGGACGTAGAAATCATGGAGATCGACCGCGCCCCCCTCGGCTTCGAGGCGGACAGCGAGATGCCGGCAATCGCCCTTGCCGCACCAATCGGGAAACCCGTCGAGCACGGTGAGCGGCCGGCGCGACAGAATGGCGACGCCATTATACCCCTTCATGCCGCGATGGGCGATGTGGGGAAAGCCGAGCGCCTGCACCTCAGCGGCCGGAAACAAATCATCTGGCACCTTGGTCTCCTGGAGGCAGATCACATCCGGGGCCAGCGCCGCGATGAGATCGGAGAGGCGCGAGAGGCGGAGGCGAAGCGAGTTGATGTTCCAGGTCGCGATACGGAGGCTCACGCAACGATCCTGGTCAGGACCGTGCCGATGCCCTCGATCTCGCCGGCGAGCGCATCGCCGGGCTTGACCGCGGCGACCCCCTCCGGGGTTCCGGTAAAAATCAGATCGCCCGGCGCGAGCCGCACCAGGCGCGACAACGCGGCGATGATTTCGGGGACATTCCAGATCATCTGATCGAGATCGGAGACCTGTCGCGCCGCACCATTGACGCTGAGCGCGATGCGCCCGTGCGCCGGATGGCCGATGGCGGCGGCCGGCGCGATGGCGCCGATCGGGGCGCTGGCATCGAACCCCTTGGCCATGTCCCAGGGGCGGCCGGTCTTTTTCGCCTCCGCCTGCAGATCGCGCCGGGTGAGGTCGATGCCGGCGGCATAGCCGAAGACACGCGCGCGCGCATCTGCGACCGTGATATCGGCGCCGCCCTGGCCGATCGCCACCACCAGCTCCATTTCGTGGTGCAGATCACGGGTGGCCGGCGGGTAGGGGCAATCGGCCGCGCCGATCACCACCGCGTCGGCCGGCTTGGTGAAGAAGAACGGCGCCTCGCGCTCCGGATCGCCGCCCATCTCGCGCGAATGGGCGGCATAATTGCGCCCGACGCAGAAAATCCGCCGCACCGGGAACATGCCTCCGCCGGTGACCGGCACCACCGCTTGCGGCGGCGGTGGGATGACGAAATCGATCATGGATGGCGTCCTCTGTCAGAAGGGGGATCAGGCGATGATCGCCTTACGCTTGGGGAAACGGGCGACGACGTCAAGCGGCAGATTGAAATGCTCGGCGACCAGCTTCGCCGGGTTGCGCGCCAGCCAGTCGCTGATCGAGATGTCGCCATAGACGCCGCTATTGAGAACGACGAGGACGCGGAGCGGCTCGCTCCCGGTATTTTCGATGTAATGGCCGTAGCCGCGCGGCACATAGCCGACATCGCCGGCGCGGTAGTCCCAGGTGACGGCGCGCGCCGAGGAGCCGAACACCGTCATCCGGCCCTGGCCGGAGACGTAATACTGCCACTCATCGGCGTGCGGATGCCAGTGCAGCTCGCGCACGGCGCCGGGGTTGATATCCTCGATCACCCCGGTCATCGTCGTCGAGATCGGAAACTCCTTCGACGAGACGATGCGGACGGTGCCGCCCGCGACCTCGATCGGGCGTTGGGCGAGCAGCGGATAGCGATGGGTCTCGGGCGCCGAGACCAGGCTTCCGGCTGGCGGCTCCAACGGCAGCGGCGCCGGCACCGATCCCTGGAAAATATAGCGCTCATGATCGGGGATGTTGGCGAAGGCGCTGACGGGAACGCCGAGGTTTTTCGCCAGCACCTCGGCGGGGGTGTGGGCGAGCCAGTCGGTGACGCTGAAAGTGCCGAATTCGGAAAAGGCGCCGTCATCGAACACCAGCATGAATTCGCAGCCATCCGGCCCGAGGCCCTGGATCGAATGGCCATAGCCGCGCGGGAAATACCAGACATCGCCGGGGCCGAATTCGTTGGTTTCGGCGTTGCCGTCGGGGTCGATTACCGTGGTGCGGGCGTGGCCGCTGAGCATGAACGCCCATTCGGCGGCGAGCGCATGCCAGTGCAGCTCGCGGCAGCCGCCGGCGTCGAGGTGCATGTTGACCGCCGCGAGCGCTTTCGAGGCGGGGAATTCGGTCACCGTCGCCTCGCGTGCCCAGCCGCCCTCGTTCACTTTTTTGTGGCTGCTGGAAAAACTGTATTTGAAGCTCGGGAGATCGCCATGATCGGTCGGAAGCCGTGGCGAAACCGGTGGCTCGGGCGGCAGCGCTTCGGCTTCGGCGGCCTGCGCCTGGTTTTGCGCGGCGATCAGGCTGACGCCGGCAGCGGCAGACAGCATGCCACGGCGCGAGAGGGCAAGAGGGGGCATCCTGGGGTTTCCTTTTGCGTGGGCGGCAAGGCCGCCTCGCCACCGCCGCGAATGGATCGCATTTGCATTCTTTTGTCCAGGGGGGCCCCCCGTGCCGCGCGCCGCTTAAGTGTCGATCACAGCGATGTTATGTGCGGCGATCGGATGATGTGTTCAATCGAGCCGGCGGGCGCGCCTCCTCATGAGGGCGAGGGTGAAAATACCGCTTCCGAGCAGGACCAGCGAGGCTGGTTCGGGCACGCTTGCGGCACCGGAATAGATCGACAGGTCGGAGATGGTGCCATTGAAATTCTCATTATAGGGATCGAATTGGTTGCCGACGCGCGTCGTCGTGCCGGTCTGCGGCGCCGTGACTTCGATAGACGACGTAAACACCTCTGTCCCGTCGATATAGAACTGCGTGCCTGAACTATTGCTGGCAAGCTCGTACGAATATTGCTTGTTCAGGCTCGGGGTGGGGACATTAATCACCTTCAGTTGGTCGCCCAATCTGAATTGGCCGCCGGCCAAGCCGATATAAAAACCCGGCGCGCCAGAGTATCCTTGCGAGATCATTTCCACCACCTGCCCATTGTTGTAGGCGGTGATCGTCGCATCGAATGTTATGGTGAAGTCACTCGTCGGGATGGCATAGCCACTGATTTGCGCATAAGTGCCGAGCGTGCCGTTCAGCACCAATCCGTTGGCCGTGACTTGTGCATTACCCTCCAATGTGGCGTTCATCCCGCCAACGGCGTCATTGGTCGTATTATCGAAGCTGTATTGATGCAATAATGCCGCATCCACCGGTGAGATCGGTAAAACCAGCCCGATCGCCACAGCGCTCCGTATCAGAGCCTTCCCAAACGCGATCATGTTCACCCCTCCTGAGCCAGGACACGCACCCAACGCGGCACGCGCATATGCCCCGTTTGGGTGGGTCATTCTTTTTCACGTGTGAAAGGTAACATGTTCGTGAGCGGAAGGCAATCGTTGCACAAAAAAATCTAAATTTTTTACACCGAACGGCGTGGATCGCAGGCGTTTTTGCAAACCGAAGAGCGGATCACGCCGCCGCCGTCTTGAGGCGCTGGGCCGATGTGAGAGCGGTCGCGAAATCAGCGAAGATGCGCGCCGATAGCGGATTGGTCGCGAAATCATATTCCGGGTGCCATTGCACGCCGACGGCATAGCCCGCTTGCCGTCCTTCCGCGGTTGTCACCACCCGCACCGCCTCGATCGTGCCGTCCACCGCGACGGCCTCCACCACGAGTCCGGGGGCGAGGCGGTCGATCCCCTGATTATGGAGCGAATTGACGGCGATCTCGGTCGTGCCGGCAAGGCGATGGAGCCAGCCGCCCGGTGTTGCCTGCACGAAATGCGCAAGCCCGGTGCGAACCGGGGCGAAAGGCTGCAATGGCGTCGAGTGATCGATGCGGCCGGGCAGATCCTGCAGCCGCTGATGCAGCGTGCCGCCGAGGGCGACGTTCAACTCCTGCAAGCCCCGGCAGATCGCGAGTACCGGGAAGCCGGCCGCGATCGCGGCGCGGAGCAGCGGCAGCGTGGTCGCATCGCGCGCCAGATCCTCGGGTGATCCTTCCGGTTGCGGCGGGCCGCCATAATTGTCTGGCGCGACATTGGAGCGGCTGCCGGTGAGAATGAGCCCATCGAGCCGCGAAAGCAGGGCGGCAAAATCGGCTTTTGCGCCATTGGCCGGGATCAGCAGCGGAATACCCCCCACCACCTCGTCCACTGCCCGGACATAGGTATCGGACGCGGCATGGTTCGGCATCCCGTAGACGCCGAAGGTTTTCATGCAACAGGAAATGCCGATCAGAGGTTTCATGATGAACGATATAAAAAATCAATCACGATTATGGCCATATTGGGGCCAGTCTCCGGCATCGCCGTTTCGAGGAAATCCGGATCAAAGTCTTTTTGCTTCTTTTTCTTCAGAAAAAGAAGCCTACCCTCACTGATCTCCCGCGCCCCGCCCGGCATTCTCAGCGTTTGGGCCCGGTTGGCGGTGGCGGCGGCACCTTGAATTCGAACAAGGCATCCGGGAATTGCCCGCCGGTCTCGATATCGGTCAGCGTCACGCGGGTTTCGCGCCGCTGCTCGTCGAGGACGATCCATTGCCGGAGCAAAAGCGGATCGGTGTTGAAGGCGAGGCTGAGCGATCCCTGCCACCAGCGCTCGGCGCGCAGCACTGTCACCTGGATGAGGCCGGGGACGCGGGTGATGTCGGTGATCAGGATATTGCCGGAAAGCTTGATGTCGGGGGCGAGGATGATGGAAAGCGGCGTGTCGGAGAGCGCGACCTCGCTGGTCTGGCCGAGCTGGCGGTCGTGGAAATAGACATCGCCATGATTGGCCACCAGGAGATAGGGCACTGGCGGGTCGTATTCGAAGCGGAGCTTCCCCGGCCGGTCGAGCCAAACGGTGCCGTGGCTGTCGCCGCCATCGGGGGCGATCTGCTCGAAATGCGCCTTCATGGTATGAATGCCGTTGAGATAGGCCTCGATGCGCCCGACATCGACGCGATCCTGCGCCGTGAGCGTCATCGCGCTGATCGCCCGCGCGCGGCGCGGACGGAGGAGCGGGGCGAGAGCGAGGAGAGCGAGCAGGGCGCGGCGCCGGAGCGGGGGGCAAGCGATCATGGCGCCGGATGTGGCATGTCACCCGCGGCGAGAAAACCCCTCGCCGCGCCATATCAGCTCCGCGCGTGCAAAATCTCGGCGGCATGGCGGGCGGAGCCTGCGGGCGTGAGGAAAAACCGCCCGGCGGCATCAGGCTTGGCCAGGCCCATGCGGGCGAGACGCTCAAGGCAGGGCACGTCTTTCCGCGCCGCCGTGTCACCGCCCACGCCCGGCCGGCCGGCGGCGCCGGCAAGGAACAGCCGGTGCAGCGCCGCCCGGCAGCAGGTCTCAAGATAGGGCTCCGACCACATGGCCCGACTCTGCCGCGCGCACGCGAAATGACAAGACCCGCCGCTCGCCGGGTGGGTTTTGCCGCGCGGCGTTTTTGCCGCGATGATGGCGGCCGATGACCGGTTTTCTCCCCGCCCTCGCGCTTCCCGTGCTCCAGACCCTGCCGCCGGAGTTCGCGCACGCCATCGCTCTCCGCGCCCTTCGCCTCGGGCTTGCCGGGCGCGATGCCTCGCCAGACGATCCACGCCTCGCTCAGACATTGTTCGGCCGGCATTTTCCCAACCCGATCGGGCTCGCCGCTGGGTTCGACAAAAACGCGTGTGCCATTCGCCCGTTGATGGCGCTCGGCTTCGGCTTCGTCGAGGTCGGCACCATCACGCCGCGTGCCCAGCCCGGCAATCCGCGGCCACGCCTCTTTCGCCTCGCGCCCGATCGCGCCCTGATCAACCGCCTCGGTTTCCCGGGCGAGGGCTTGGCCAGAATTCTGCCGCGCATCGCCGCGGCGCAGGCGCGCCCTCTGCCGCTCGGCGCCAATATCGGGCTCAACAAGGAAGGCGCGGTCGCCGAGCGCGATTATCGGGCCCTCGCCCTGGCGCTCGCCCCCCATGTCGATTATCTCACGCTCAATGTCTCGTCGCCCAACACGCCGGGGCTGCGCGATCTCCAGGCGAGCGAACGGCTCGCCGCCATTCTCGCGGCACTTGCCGAAATCGGCTCGGCCACGCCGATCCTGGTCAAGACCGCTCCCGACCTTGGGCCTGCGGCGTTCGATGCGGTGGTCGAGACCGCGCTTGCCGGCGGGGCGCGGGGCATGATCATCGCCAATACCACCATCGCCCGCCCGGCCGCACTCCGCTCGCCGCTTGCCCGCGAGGCCGGCGGGCTTTCCGGCCCGATGCTGTTCGATCGCGCGAAAATGATGCTTGCCCGCGCGGCGCGACTTTCCGGCGGGCGTCTCGTTCTGATCGGCTGCGGCGGCATCGAGACCGGCGCGGACGCGCTCGCGATGGTCCGCGCCGGCGCCCACCTGGTTCAACTCTACACCGCTTTCGTCTATCAGGGGGCGGCGCTGATCCCCCGTATCCGGCATGAACTCGGCGCCGCGCTCTCAGCCGGGGGGTTTGCCAGACTTGAGGCCGCGCGTGGTCTCGATACCGCCTCTTATGCGGAGAATGCATGGAACATCTGACCGGCCTCGCCCCGCTCGCCGCCCGCTATCAGGGGTTCATCGTCGATCTCTGGGGGGTGGTGCATGATGGCATCCGCCCCTATCCCGGTGCCGTCGATTGCCTCCGGCGCTTGCAGGAGGCGGGCAAGCGGGTGGTGCTGCTCTCCAACGCCCCGCGCATCGCAAGCGTTGCGCAAGCGGCGATGCGCGCGATGGGAATCGGCGATGATCTCTATAACGGCATCGTCACCAGCGGCGAGGCGACCC
>JAKAQU010000095.1 GCA_021819535.1 Pseudomonadota bacterium
CGCTCGCCAAAACCGGGTCGAGCGATGGGGTCGCGCTTTATCCCTTCCCCGAGATGAACGCCCTGATGGGGTTTCCCTCGGTGCATGAATTCGAAAAAACCTGGATCGAGACGGAGGATCGGCGATGAACACGAAAAAAGAACGGGTGGCGCTGGTGACGGGGGCGGGAAGCGGGGTCGGCCGGGCCTCGGCGCGGGCGCTCGCGGAAGCAGGCTGGACCGTTGTTCTCGCCGGGCGCAGGCGCGAGGCGCTGGAGGAGACCAACGCGTCACTCCCGGCCGGGTGTAGCCATGTCATGGCTGCCGACGTCGCCGATCCGGCCTCGGTTACGGCGCTCTTCGCCGCGATCGGGCGGGAATGCGGGCGGCTCGATCTTCTCTTCAACAATGCCGGCGTCAATGCCCCCGGCGTGCTGCTGGAAGACCTCGCCTATGAGGACTGGGCGCGGGTGGTGGCGATCAATCTCACCGGCTCGTTCCTCTGCGCCCAGGCGGCGTTTCGCATGATGAAGGCGCAGAGCCCGCAAGGGGGGCGCATCATCAATAACGGCTCGATCTCGGCCTATGCGCCGCGCCCGAACTCGGTCGCCTATACCTCGACCAAGCATGCGATCACCGGCCTCACCAAATCCCTCTCCCTCGATGGCCGCAAATACGACATCGCCTGTGGCCAGATCGATATCGGCAATGCCGAGACCGAAATGGCGGCGCGCATGAAACATGGTGTCATGCAGGCCGATGGCCGCATTGCCGCCGAGCCGCTGATGGATGTCGAGAACGTCGCCCGCTCGGTCGTGTTCATGGCGAGCCTCTCGCTCGACGCCAATATCCAGTTCCTCACCGTGATGGCGACCAAGATGCCCTTCCTCGGGCGCGGCTGAGCGCGATCGCCGCCGGCTGGAGACGGCCCGGCACGTCGCGTGTCGGGTGCTCGGCGCCCTGTTTCGGCGTCGGGGCGATTGAACTCCGGAGGGAGTGGCGGCAAAAGGCTTCCTGACACGCGCTTATTCCCTGAGACGGACCGAACGCCGCATGACCGACGATCTTCCCGACCCCCGTGACAACGCGGACGCCGATCCGTGCCGCGCCGCTTTGCACGACATCGCCGCGGCCGCCGATCTCCGCGCGCTCGAGGCGCTTCGCGTCGCCCTTCTCGGCAAGGCCGGGTGGCTCACCCTCCGTCTCAAGGAGTTGGGCAAGCTCGCGCCGGAGGCACGGCGCGCGCGGGGGGTGGAACTGAACACCCTCAAGGAATCGCTGCTCACGGCGATCGAGGCCAGGCGTGTCGCGCTGGAGGAGAGCGCGCTCGCGGCACGGCTCGCCTCTGAACGGATAGACGTCACCCTCCCGGCGCGGCCGGCGGCGCCCGGCTTGATCCATCCGATCAGCCGGACGATGGATGAAATCGCGGCACTCTTCGGCGCCATGGGCTTCACCGTCGCCGAGGGGCCGGATATCGAGACCGACTGGCATAATTTCGGCGCCCTCAACATCCCCGCCCACCATCCCGCGCGCGCCGATCACGACACGTTCTATCTCCCGCCGGAGAACGGGGAGGGGGCGCCGCGCGTGCTCCGCACCCACACTTCGCCGGTGCAGATGCGCACCATGCTGCGCGAGAAGCCGCCGATCCGCATCATCGCCATGGGCCGCACCTACCGCGCCGATCACGACGCGACGCACAGCCCGATGTTCCACCAATGCGAGGGGCTGGTGATCGATCGCGCCATCACGCTCGGCCATCTCAAGGGCTGCCTGGTCGATTTTCTCCGCGCCTTTTTCGGCCTGCCCGATCTTCCGGTGCGATTTCGCGCCAGCTACTTCCCCTTCACCGAGCCGTCGATGGAGGTCGATATCGGCTGGAATCGCCAAAGCGGCGAGCTTGGCCGCGGCAGCGATTGGCTGGAAATTCTGGGGAGCGGCATGGTCCATGCCAAAGTCCTTGCCAATGGCGGCATCGATCCCGGCGAATGGCAAGGCTTCGCCTTTGGCATGGGGATCGAACGGATCACCATGCTGAAACACGGGATCAACGATCTCCGGCCGTTTTTCGACGGCGATCTCCGCTGGCTCCGCCATTACGGCTTCAGCCCGCTCGCCCCGGCGATGTTGCATGAGGGGGTGTGAGCGATGAAATTCACCCTCTCCTGGCTCCGCGACCATCTGGAGACCACGGCGCCGCTCGCCGAGATCGCCCAAACTCTGTCAGCGATCGGGCTCGAAGTCGAAAACGTGGACGACCGCGCCAGGGCGCTGGCCCCGTTCCGCATCGCCCGCGTGATCGAGGCCGCACCCCATCCCGACGCCGACCGGCTGCGCGCCTGCCGGGTCGAGACCGGGGAAGGGGGGGCGGTTTCGGTGGTGTGCGGCGCGCCCAATGCGCGCACAGGCCTGAAAACCGTCTTCGCGCCGCCCGGAAGCCTGATCCCGGGCACCGGGATCACCCTGAAAACGGGACGAATTCGCGGCGTCGAGAGTGCCGGGATGCTGCTCTCGCTCCGCGAAATGGGATTGGGCGAGGATCACGCCGGCATCGTCGAACTTCCCGACGATGCCCCGGTCGGGGCGAGCTATGCCGAATGGGCCGGGCTCGATGACGCGGTGATCGAGATCGCCGTCACCCCCAATCGCGGTGATGCGCTGGCGGTGCGCGGCATCGCCCGCGATCTTGCCGCGGCCGGGCTCGGGCGGCTCAAGCAATGGTCGGCCCCGGCCGTGCCGGCGCGGTTTCCAAGCCCGCTCGCCTGGCGGATCGACTGGCCGGAAGCCTGTCCCTTCGTTCTCGGGCGAAGCTTTCGCGGGCTCCGAAACGGGCCGAGCCCGGACTGGCTCGCCGCACGCCTTCGCGCGATCGGCCTCCGCCCGATCAATGCCCTCGTCGATATCACCAATTTTTTCACCTTCGATATCGGGCGTCCCTTGCATGTTTTTGACATAAAAAAAATCACCGGCCCGGAGATGGTCCTCCGCCGCGGCACCGGCGAGGTGTTGCAGGCGCTCAACAACCGCGAATATCGCCTCGAGCGCGAGGATTGCGTGATCGCCGATGCCGCCGCCGCGCGCTCGCTCGCCGGCATCATGGGCGGGGTCGAGAGCGGCTGCGATCATGAGACGACCGAGATGTTTCTCGAATGCGCGCTGTTCGACCCGGTGCGGATCGCGCAAAGCGGCAGGCGGCTGCAAATCCATTCCGACGCCCGCGCCCGTTTCGAGCGCGGGATCGACCCCGCGCTGATGCCGGAGGCAGTGGAAGCGGCGAGCCGGATGATCCTCGATCTCTGCGGCGGCGAGGCGAGCGAATTGGTCAGCGCCGGCGCCATGCCACGCTGGCAGCGGCGGGCGAGTTTGCGTCTCTCGCGCCTTCGCGAGTTCGGCGGCGTCGAAATCGCGCCCGAGACCGCGATCACGCGCCTCGAAGCCCTCGGGTTTACGCTTGCGGCGCGGGAGGGCGAGCGCCTCTCTTTCGCCGTTCCTTCCTGGCGCAACGACATCGCGGCTGCCGGCGCCCTCGATTTCGCGCCCACGATCGCGCCGGACTATGCGGCGCGGTTGGCCATGCGTGTTGCCGAAATCGAGCCCGAGGCCGATCTGATCGAAGAGGTCTTGCGCCTCGGCGGGCTCGACGCGGTGCCCTCGGTGTCGCTGCCGCGGACGGCCGCCCTCCCGGGCCCGGCGCTGACGCAAGCCGGGGCGCGGGCGGCACTCGTCCGCCGCGTGCTCGCCGCGCGCGGGCTTCTGGAATGCGTGAGCTTCTCTTTCATGGCCCGTGATGAGGCGGCGCGGTTCGGCGCGGCGCCGGCCTCGCTCCGCCTCCTCAATCCGATCGCCGCGGATCTCGATCAGTTGCGCCCGACCCCGCTCGCCGCCCTGGTGCCGGCACTCGCGCGCAATCTCGCCCGCGCCGCGGGTGAGGTCATGCTGTTCGAAATCGGCCCCGGATTTGCGGCCGACGGCGCGGTCGAAATCGCGACCGGCCTTCGCGCCGGCGCCCCGCCGCGCCATTGGGCGATGCCGGCGCGCGCGTTCGATGCGTTCGACGCCAAGGCCGATGCGCTCGCCGTGCTCGCCGCCCTCGGGGTCGCGCCCGATTCGCTGACGACCAGCGCCGAGCCGCTGGGTCATTATCACCCCGGCCGCGCCGGCGTCTTGCGGCTCGGGCCGAAAAATACGCTTGCCGCGTTCGGCGAGTTGCACCCCAATCTCCTCGCCGCCTTCGATCTTGCCGGCCCGGTGGCGGCCTTCGAGATATTCCTCGACGCCATACCCGCGGCCAAGCGCCGCCGGCGTGGTGCTGCCGATCTCCCGCCGCTTCAGCCGCTCACCCGCGATTTCGCCTTCGTCGTTGCTGAAAACGTCCCGGCGGAGGCGGTTTTGCGCGCCGCGCGCGGGGCGGAGCGGGCGCTGATCACCGCCGTTTCCCTGTTCGATGTCTATGCCGGGGAAAACTTGCCCGAGGGCCAGAAATCGCTCGCCATCGCGGTCACGCTACAGCCGCGCGAACGGGCGCTCACCGACGCCGAGATCGAAACCATTTCCGCGCGTATCACGGCAGCCGTCACCGCCGCGACCGGGGCGAAGCTGCGGGGCTAAGACAGGTATTTTCTTTTTCTGAAGAAAAAGAAACAAAAAGACTTTTGTTCCGTTTTCTCGGAGGGGCAGACTCCTCGGAGTGGGCAGTGCCGCTGGCACTGCCCAGCAGATAAAAATTTTTTGGTTCTTTTTTATAAAAAAGAACTTTTCTTCTGTCTCTTCTTACGTCATCTCAGCGTCGGGATGCCGCCCTGCCCGCTGCGGCAGGAGGGCGAGGCAGGCGATGATGAACAGGGCGAGCACGAGGCTGGCCAGCGGCCGGCTGAAGGCGAGCCCGCCATCGGCATGGGGCTTGTCGAGAAAATCACCGACGGTCGCGCCGAGTGGCCGGGTCAGGATGAACGCCGCCCAGAACAGCGCGACGCGGGAGATACGGGTGAAAAAATAGAGCGACGTGACGATCGCGATCGCCGCGAGAAACAGGAGAGCCCCGCCGCCATAGCCGAGGCCGGCATCATCGGCCGCCCAGTCGCCGAGCGCGGTGCCGAGGGTCTGCGAAAACGTGATCGCGGCCCAATAGAAGGCCTCGCTGCGCGGGGTCGCGACCGTCGTCACGGCGACGCTGCCCTGCGCCCGGTACCAGAAGCCGAGCGTCGCGAGCAGAAGCGTCAGGAGCAGGCTCGTGCCGCCGGCATAGCCGATGCCGAGCGAGCGGTCGGCGAAATCGGCCATGGTGGTGCCGAAGGTGGTGGAGGCGATGATCGTCGCCCAATAGAGAAGGGGATGGAAACGCGGCGCCATGATCTGCGCGGCGACGAGGGCGACGAGGGCGGCGAGGAAGAGCAGCGTGCCGGCGAGATAGCCCCAGCCGAGCGTCATCGTCACCGTATCGCCGCCGGTCTCACCGAGCGTCGTTGCGGCGATTTTGATGAGCCAGAAGACGAGGGTGATCTCGGGAACCTTGCTGTTCCCGCCCTGGCTTTGTCCGGTCGCCATCGCGGGCGGGACTAGAGCGACCCGAGCAATGCCGCGGTGTCGGCCATGCGGTTGGAAAAACCCCATTCATTGTCGTACCAGCCCATCACCCGCGCGAGCTTGCCATCGACCACCGTCGTCTGCGTCGCATCGAAGCTGCACGAGGCGCTGACATGGTTGAAATCGACGCTGACCAGTTTCTCGGTGTTATAGGCGAGAATGTTCTTGAGTTCGCCGTCTGCCGCGGCGCGGAAGGCGGCGTTGATGGTCTCCGCGTCGGCCGGGCGGGCGAGGTTCACATCGAGCGAGACCAGCGAGACATTGGGCGTGGGCACGCGGATCGCGGTGCCGTCGAGCTTGCCCTTGAGCGCCGGGAGCACGAGGCCGACGGCGCGCGCCGCCCCGGTCGAGGTCGGGATCGTCGAGACCGCGGCCGCCCGCGCCCGGTGCAGATCCTTGTGCAGGGTATCGACGGTGCGCTGATCGCCGGTATAGGCGTGGATGGTCACCATGTAGCCGCGCTCGATGCCGAAGGCCTCGTGCAGCACCTTGGCCATCGGGGCGAGACAATTGGTGGTGCAGGAGGCGTTGGAGACCACGGTCATCGCTGGCGTCAGCACCTGATGATTGACGCCATAGACCACGGTCGCGTCCACGCCATCGGCCGGCGCCGAGACCAGAACCTTGCGCGCACCGGCGGTAAGCAGGGCGGCGGCGGCTTCGCGCTTGGTGAAGAGGCCGGTGCATTCCATCGCCACATCGACGCCGGCGAGGGGAAGTTTTGCCGGATCGCGCTCGGCGGAAACCCGGATCGGCCCCCATTCGCGCCCACGATAGCGGATGTGAAGGGTATTGCCGTCCACCGTGACCTCACCCGGGAAGCGGCCATGAACGCTGTCATAGCGAAACAGATGGGCATTGGCCTCGACGCTGCCGAGATCATTGATCGCGACCGGCAAGACGTCATCGCGTTCGCTTTCGATCATCGCCCGCAGGACCAGCCGCCCGATGCGGCCAAACCCGTTGATCGCGACACGTACCGGCATGGTCGGGTTCCTCTTTGTCATGGCCGCTTATTGCTGGCCGAGGCGCTTGCGCACCGCTTGCGCCAGCGCCTCGGCGGTGATGCCGAAATGGCGATAGAGTTCCTCGTAGGGGGCGGAGGCGCCGAAGCCGCTCATGCCGATGAAAACCCCGTCGGGGCCGAGCCAGCGCTCCCAGCCGAATCCTGCCGCCGCCTCGATCCCGAAACGGGGGGCAGAGCCAAGCACGCTCGCCTGATAGGCGGAATCCTGGCTTGCGAAGAGTTCCCAGCATGGGAGCGAGACCACCGCCGCCGCGATGCCGTCGGCCGCCAGCGCCGCGCGCGCGGCCATCGCGATCGCGACTTCGGAGCCGCTTCCGATCAGCGTCGCCTGGCGCGCGCCTTCCGCCTCGGCGACGACATAGGCGCCGCGCGCCGAACGGTTTTCGGTGATGTCGGTGCGGAGCGTGGGCAGCGATTGGCGGCTCAAGACGAGGAGGCTCGGCCCCTCGGTCCGGCGGAGCGCCAATTCCCAGCTTTCCGCCGTCTCGATGGTATCGGCGGGGCGGAAGACGAGGAGGTTGGGCATGGCGCGGAGGCTGGCGAGATGTTCGACCGCCTGGTGCGTCGGCCCATCCTCGCCGAGGCCGATGCTGTCATGGGTCAGCACATAGATCACCCGCTGATGCATCAGCGCTGAGAGGCGGAGCGCCGGGCGCAGATAATCGCTGAAGATGAAGAACGTGCCGCCATAGGGGATCAGGCCGCCACCGAGCGCGATGCCGTTCATCGCCGCCGCCATGGCGTGTTCGCGGATGCCGAAATGGAGATAGCGGCCGGCGAAATTGCCCGGCGTCACCTCCGCCATGTCCTTGATCCGGGTGAGGTTGGAACTCGTGAGATCGGCCGAGCCGCCGATCAGCTCCGGCACCATCGGCAGCAAGGCCTCGAGCACTTTCTGCGAGGATTGGCGGGTGGCCATTTTCGGCTTGGTCTCGATGATCTCCGCCTTGAGGGCGGTGAGTTTTTCGAGCCAGTTTTCGGGCGGGCGCCCGGCGAGCGCGCGCTCGAACTCGGCGCGCTGGGGATGGCGGGCGGCGCGCTTGAGCCAGGCGCGGCGGGCGGCGGCCCCGCGGGTTCCGGCTTCGAGCCAGGGGCTCGCGAGATCGGCGGGGATGGTGAAGGGTGGGGCGGTCCAGCCGAGCGCCGCCTTGGTCGCCGCGGCCTCCGCCGCACCGAGGGCCGAGCCGTGGACGGCATTGGTCCCCGCCTTGTGCGGCGAGCCGAAGCCGATGATGGTGCGGCAGGCGATCAGGGTCGGCTTTTTCGAGCGCATGGCAAACGAGAGTGCCGCTGCGATTTCCGCCGGGTCATGGCCGTCGATGCGCTTCGTCGCCCAGCCATAGGCGGCAAAGCGCTTGAGCGCGTCATCGGAATTGGCGAGCCGGGTCGCGCCGTCGATGGAGATGTGGTTGTCGTCGTAAAGGACGGTGAGTTTTTCGAGGCAGAGATGGCCGGCGAGCGAGGCCGCCTCGTGGCTGATCCCTTCCATCAGATCGCCGTCGGAGGCGATGACCCAGGTGCGATGATCGACCAGGCTACGCCCGAAGCGCGCCGCCAGCATCCGCTCGCCGAGCGCCATGCCGATCGCCGTCGCGATGCCCTGGCCGAGCGGGCCGGTGGTGGTCTCGATCGCCGGATGGGCGCCGTATTCGGGATGGCCGGCGGCGGCCGATTCGAGCTGGCGGAAACGCTCCAGCACCTCCATCCCCATGCCGGCATGGCCGGTGAGGTGGAGCAGGGCGTAAAGCAGCATCGAGCCATGCCCGGCCGAGAGCACGAAGCGGTCGCGGTCGGGCCAGCGCGGATCGGCGGCGTCGAATTTCAGAAACCGCGTCCAGAGCACGGTCGCGACATCGGCCATACCGAGAGGGAGCCCGGGATGGCCGGAATTGGCGCGTTCCACGGCGTCGATGGCAAGGGCGCGAATCGCATCCGCCATGCGGCGCTCCATCGTCGGCGGGCGCGCAAGCAGGGCTGCCTGCCGGGTGGCGATGTCGTCGGAGGGAGGGAGGGATTCTGCCGTGGATGCCATGCTTCGGCTATAAAAGCCGAACCACGGGGAAGCAAGTCTCGGGCGATCCGGCCCGCCTCGCCGAATTGTCGGGCCTCGGCCAGATAGCTATAGAGAGGCGATGAAACCTCCGCATCAACGTCCCGGCACCGACCGCGCCGGCTCGTCTTCCCGCTCGAAAGATCCGGCGCGGGGCCAGTTCTCTCAAGGCAAGGACTTTGCCAGCGCAAGGGGCGGTTCGGCGGCCAAGTCCGGGGGGGGTAAGCCGGGCGGAGCGGGATGGGGCGAGCGTCGCGAGGCGCGGCCGGCGCCGGAGGGGCGCGCGTTTTCGCGCCCGCCGCAAGTCCGCGCACCCGAGCCGCCGCGCGGCGCGCTCTGGCTCTCGGGCCTGCACGCCGTGGCGGCGGCGCTTGCCAATCCGGCGCGGCGTCTTCGCCGCCTGCTGCTGACCGAGGAGGCCGAGGCGACGCTCGCCGGGCGTCTTCCTCCGCCCTGGCCGCTCGCCGCCGAGCGCACCGAGCGCGCCCGGCTCGACCAGTTGCTCGGCCCGGATGCCGTGCATCAGGGGGTGGCGCTCCTCGCCGACCCGCTGACGCCGCCGCCGCTCGCCCAGGTTCTCGAACGCGGCGGGCCGGTTCTGGTGCTCGATCAGGTCTCCGATCCGCGCAATATCGGTGCGATTTTGCGCGCCGCCGCCGCGTTTGCCGTCTGCGGCGTCATCGTCCAGGAGCGGCATGCGCCAAGCGAGAGCGGGGCGATGGCCAAGGCCGCGGCCGGCGCGCTCGAAACCATCCCCATAGA
>JAKAQU010000096.1 GCA_021819535.1 Pseudomonadota bacterium
CAAAACGCGTAAATCCCGTACATCGCCCCGCGCCGCTCGGGCGGTAAAATGCGCATGCCGTGGTAAAACGAGGTGCCGGCGGCACGCACTTCCGCCGTCACCGCCGCGAGATCGGCGGCCGCGAGCCCGAGGGGGGCGGTCATGGCAGAAAACGAAGCGCGCCGAGGACGGCGCCGATCACATCGCCCTTGCTGAGCGCGACACGCGCGGCGAGCGGGTCTTCCCGTGTCAGGCGCGCGGCAAGGCGTCGCGCGAGCCCCTCGATCACCGCCGTCTCCAGCCTGAGCCGCCGCGATACGACCGCGCCCGGCAATTGGGCGGCGAGCGGGGCGAGGCGCGCGACATGGGCGAGCAGTGCCGCAAAGACGCGGCGGAGCGGAGGGCCCGCGCGCCGGGCGGTGAGATCGGCAATCGCGGCGCCATGCTCGGCCATCAGATCGGCCGGCAGGTAGCAGCGGTCGAGGGTGGCAAGGTCGCGGGCACAATCCTGCAAATGGTTCAAGACCTGCAAAATGACGCAGAGCGCATCCGACGGCGCATAGGCCGCTTCCCTCTCGCCATGGAGATCGAGCACATATCGCCCGACCGGCATCGCCGAAAAGACACAATAATCATAAAGCTCGTCCCAGTCGGCATAGCGCCGCTTGGTCGCGTCCTGGCGGAACGCATGCAAAAGATCGCCGGCATGGCGCGGTGTCACGCCGGTCTCAGTGAGGCTCGCGCGGAGCCGCGCCGCGGACGGGGACGCGCCATCGCCGAGGCGGCCGAGCAGCACCTCCTCCATCGCGTCCAACCGGGCGATTTTTTCTTCCGGCGCGAGTGCCGGGTGATCGGCGATGTCATCGGCATTGCGGGCAAAGGCGTAGAACGCATGCACGTGGCGGCGAAGATCGGCACGGATGAGAAAGGATCCGACGGGAAAATTCTCATCGCCGCGATCCTTGCCCGACCATGCCTCGATGGTGGCAGCCCTCATGCCGCGCCCTTCGCATAGGCGCGCGATTTCCAGGCGATGCCGCGCCCGCGCGCATGCGCGATGGCGGCGCCGAGGGTCGCCGCGAGGTAGAAAGCGGCGATCAGCGGCAGCGCGACCCCCCAGAGCGGCGAGAGGCGAAAGCGGCGAAGCGAAGGCCAATAGGCGATCATGCCAGCGACCCAGCCGAAGGCGCCGAGAAGCCGCGCAACGCCATGCCCGAACAGCGCGAGCGCCGGTGGTGCGAGCCAGACCAGCGCCATCCCGAGCGTCGTCACCAGCAACAGCAGCCAGGAATAGCGGAGCTGGACGAAAGCGGTGCGAGCGATCATGCGCCAGATATCGCCGAGATGCGGATAGGGGCGCAAGCTTTCGGCCAGGACGCCATGGCCGAGCCAGATCCGCCCGCCTTTCTTGACATGCGCGGCAAGCGTCACGTCATCGATCAGAGCGCCTCTGATCCGCGCGATCCCGCCGATCCTGGCAAGCGCGCGGGCGCGGATCAAAACCGCGCCGCCGGCCGCGGCAGCGGTCGCCGAGAGCGGATCATTCACCCGCGCGAAAGGATAGAGCATCTGGAAAAAGAATACGAAAGCCGGCACCAGCGCGCGTTCGGCGAGGCTCACGCAGCGGAGCCGCACCATCTCGGAAACCATGTCGAAGCCGCGGCCCTCGAGTTTCGCGACCAGCGCCGAGAGATGGCCTGAAGCATGACGGATATCGGCATCGGTAAAGAAAAGGAGCGGCGCGGCGCTCGCCGCGACACCCTGCGCCAGCGCCCAGAGCTTGCCGCTCCACCCCGCCGGACGCGGGGCGCCGGAGATCACGCGAAGACGGGGATCGGCGATGGCGCGGGCGATGGCGCCGGTCGCGTCACGGCTCGCATCATCGACCAGGATCACCGAAAAACGCGGATAATCCTGCGCCAGCAGCGAGGCGAGGGTCTCGCCGATGACCTCCGCTTCATCGCGCGCCGGAACGATGATCGCAACCTCGGGAAGCCCGCTCTCGGGCACGGCGGATCGCGCGGCCGGCGCCAAGACCGGCCCCGCCTGCCAGAAGCGGCCATGAAAGCCGAGCAGATAGACCCAGATCGCCGCGGACAGCGCCGCGAGCCCGGTGATCATGCCGCCGCGCGCAATCTGCCCTGGGCGCGGAACCAGGCGATCGCGCCCGCGATCGCCTCTTCGGCCGGGCGTGGCCGATAGCCGAGCGCGGCCATCGCCTTGGCCGAGGAGAAATACATCGGCGTGCGCGCCATGCGCAGATGCTCGCGCGTGACGAGCGGTGTTATGCCAAAGAGCCGGGCCGCGCCCTCGGCGGCGAGTGCGACCGGCCACAGCGCCGCCTCGCTCAGCTTGAAGCGCGGCGGCCGCGTGCCGGCGCGGCGGGCAATGAGCGCGAACAAATCGCCGAGCGAAAAATTCTCGCCGCCGAGGATGTAGCGCTCACCGATCACGCCCCGCTCCAATGCCAGGAGATGGCCCTCCGCGACATCCTCGACATGGACGATGTTGAGCCCGGTCTCGAGATAGCCCGGCATGCGCCCGGCAGCAGCGTCGAGGATCATGCGCCCGGTCGGCGTCGGCTTGATGTCGCGCGGGCCGACCGGGGTCGAAGGATTGACGATCACCGCCGGCAGCCCCTCCTCGCGCACCATCGCGAGCACCGCCTGTTCGGCACGATATTTCGAGCGCTTATAGGGGCCGACGATTTCCGCTTCGCTGACCGGCGTCGTCTCATCCGCAGGCGACCCGTCTGCTGTGTGGCCGAGGGCGGCGACACTGCTGCAATAGACGATGCGCTGGACACCCGCCGCCCGCGCCGCGCTCATGAGGGCGCGCGTGCCCTCGACATTGATCCGCATCATCGTCTCGGGATCCGGCACCCAAAGACGGTAATCGGCCGCGATGTGAAAAACATGGCGACAGCCGGCAACGCCGCGCGCAAGGCTTTCGGGGTTGGTGAGATCGCCCGTGACCGTCTCCACGGCGAGCCCCGCGATGTTGTCGCGCGGGCTTTGGGCACGCGTGAGCGCCCGCACCCTGTAGCCACGCGCGAGCAGGGCACGGGCCACGGCGGCGCCGACGAAACCGGTCGCGCCGGTCAGGAACACCGGGCCGAGATCACTCATGCGCACCTCTTGCTTGCTCGCTCATACGATAGCGGTCACCAACATCATTACCCGACATCGATCCCCGGCGCATGTCCCGCGCCAGGCGCTCCTCTCTTACAAGATTACCGCTCTTCCTCAAACAGCGGCGAAGGTGTAGGGCCTCCCGGCATTTTCTGGCAGAGGCCGGTTTTCGTGAAAAAGCTTTCCCTCCTTCTCGCCCTCCTCGGTCTTGCCCTGGCGACGCTCCTGATCGGCTGGTTCGGCATCGGCGGCATCGCGGCGGCGGCGTTTTCGCTCGGCTGGCTTGGATTTTTATGGCTGCTCCTCGGCCAGCTCGCCATCCTCGGCCTGCTCGGGCTCGCCTGGTGGATCCTGCTTGCCGGACGCGGCCGGCCGCTGATTTATGTCTGGGGGCGCATGGTGCGCGATGCCGCCGGTAACTGCCTGCCGTTCTCGCAGGTGGGCGGCTTCTTGCTCGGTGCCCGCGCCATCACGCTGCACGGCGTTCCCGCCCGGCGCGCGGTCGCTTCGACGCTCGTCGATGTCACCCTCGAATTCCTCGCGCAACTGGCCTTCGCAACGCTCGGCCTCGTCATTCTCATCCTACGTATGCCGAACTCGGCCGTGGTATGGCCGCTCGCGATCGGGCTCGTCGTCGCGGTGGCCGGAAGTGCTGCGTTCGTTGCCTTGCAGCAAGGGGTGGGGCCGATCTTCCGCCGCATCGGGGCCCGGATTTCCGCCGGCTGGCTGCACAATCAGGCGACCCGCATCGAGGCGCTGGAGGGCGAACTCGGCACGATCTACGGCGAGACCTCGCGCCTTGCGCTCGCGGCGGGCACGCATTTCACCGGCTGGATCGCCGCCGGCCTCACCACCTGGCTCGCCCTTCACCTCCTCGGGACCGGGATCGATGTCCCAAACGCGATCGCGCTCGAGGCGATCCTTCAGGTCGGGCTCAATTTCGCGTTTCTCGTTCCCGGCTATTTCGGCATCCAGGAAGCGGTTCTCGCCGCACTCGGCGCGATGTTCGGCATCGCCCCCGATATCACGCTGGCGCTGTCCCTGATCCGCCGCGCGCGCGATCTCGTGATCGGTGTTCCGGTGTTGTTGCTGTGGCAAGTTTTCGAGGCGCGACGCGTGCGCGAGACCTTGCTTTCCTGAAACCACGACGGCGCTTGCGGCGCCGCCGGCTCCCTCCTACGAAGGCACGGTCGAACAACGATCAAGATCCGCCAGCAAGGAGGAACCCGCATGCAGACGCACGAAGTCCGCGTTCATCCCTCGAAATCGCCGCTCAAGCGCGAAGACCAGCTCGCCTGGAAAATCGCCGCCGTCGCCGCCGACAAGGTCGCGGTGGAGAAGGATGTCGCGGCGATGATCATCAACCGCATCATCGATAACGCCGCCGTCGCCATCGCCGCGATCAACCGCCGCCCGGTGATCTCGGCGCGCGCCATGGCGAGCGGCCATCCGCGGCGCGGCGGTGCCACGGTGTTCGGCCTTCCCGCCTCGCGCCGCGCGAGCCCGGAATGGGCAGCATGGGCGAACGGCACGGCGGTGCGCGAACTCGATATGCACGATACCTTCCTCGCCGCCGATTATTCGCATCCCGGCGATAATATTCCGCCCATTCTCGCGGTCGCGCAGACCATGGAGCGTTCGGGCCGCGATCTGATCCGGGGGATCGCGACCGGTTATGAGATCCAGATCGATCTCGTGCGGGCGATTTGTCTCCATGAATGGAAGAAAGACCATATCGCCCATCTCTGCCCGGCGCAGGCGGCCGGCATCGGCACGCTGCTCCGGCTGCCGACCGAGGCGATCTATCAGGCGGTGCAGCAGGCGGTGCATGTGAGCTTCACCACCCGCCAGTCGCGCAAAGGCGAGATCAGCTCGTGGAAAGCCTATGCCCCGGCCCATGCCGGCAAGCTCGCGATCGAAGCGGTCGATCGGGCGATGCGTGGCGAGGGCGCGCCGAGCCCGATCTATGAAGGCGAGGATTCGGTCATCGCCTGGATGCTCGCCGGTCGCGATGCCGTCTATCACGTGCCGCTGCCCGCGCCCGGCGAGCCCAAGCGCGCCATCATGGACAGCTTCACCAAGGAGCATTCCGCCGAATATCAGAGCCAGGCGCTGATCGATCTCGCCTTCCGCCTGCGCGAACAGATCGGTGATCTGAAGCGTGTTGCCCGCATCGTCATCCACACCTCGCATCACACCCATTACGTGATCGGCACCGGGGCCAATGATCCGCAGAAGATGGACCCGAAGGCGAGCCGCGAGACGCTCGACCACTCGATCATGTATATCTTCGCCGTGGCCCTCGAGGATGGGCGCTGGCATCATGTCGAGAGCTACGCGCCGGCGCGCGCCGGGCGCGCGGAGACGGTCACGCTCTGGCACAAGATCGAAACCCGCGAGGATCCGGAATGGACACGGCGCTATCATAGCGCCGATCCGAAGGAGAAGGCGTTCGGCGGCCGCGTCGAGGTGTTCATGAACGACGGCACGATCATCAGTGATGAACTGGCGGTCGCCAATGCCCATCCGCTCGGCGCCAAGCCGTTCGGGCGGGCCGATTACATCCGCAAGTTCGAAACCTTGACCGACGGCATCATTTCCTCGGCCGCCGCCAATCGTTTTCTGGAGGCGGCGCAGTCGCTCTCATCGTTGAAGGCGGACGAGCTTCACCTGCTGAACGTCGCATTGCCAGCCGGGCGTCTTGTGGCCGGCAAGCCCGGCATTTTCTGACCGGGCATCATTGAGAAAAGGGGAATGGAACAATGAGTGAAACTGACGTCAAAAAAGGCCTGGTCGGGGTCTATGCCGATGTCACCGCGGTGTCCAAGGTGATGCCCGAGACCAACAGCCTCACCTATCGCGGCTATGCGGTGCAGGATCTCGCGGAAAATTGCCGCTTCGAGGAGGTTGCCTATCTGCTCTGGCACGGCGAATTGCCGACGCGCCGGCAATTGGCGGCGTTCGAGCGCGCCGAACGCGCCGAGCGCAAGCTCTCGCCACGGCTCAAGCGGGTGATCGGCGAATTTCCCCATCGCGCCCATCCGATGGATACGCTGCGCACGGCGGTTTCCTTCATGGCGCTCGAAGATCCCGAGACCGCGGATAACAGCGAGCAGGCGACCCGCAACAAGGCGCTCCGCCTGCTCGCCAAGATCCCGACGGCGATCGCGCTCGATTTTCGCAACCGCCACGGCAAGCGCGCCTCCAACCCGCGCGAGGATCTGACCTTCGCCGAAAACTTCTTCCATATGTGTTTCGGCAAAGTGCCGGCGAAGGAAGTGGTGAAGGCGTTCGATGTCAGCCTGATCCTCTATGCCGAGCATGGCTTCAACGCGTCCACCTTCACCGCCCGCACCGTCACCTCGACCCAGGCCGATATCCACGGCGCGGTGACGGCGGCGATCGCGGCGTTGAAAGGCCCGCTCCATGGCGGCGCGAACGAGGCGGTCATGCATATGCTCAAAGAGATCCGCAAGCCCGAGCGCGCGCGCGCCTGGATCGCCGAGCGCTTCGACCACAAAGCGCTGGTCATGGGTTTCGGCCATCGCGTCTATCGCAACGGCGATTCCCGTGTTCCGACGATGACGAAATACATGGAGAAAATGGCCGAGGTCACCGGCGAGCACGACTGGATCGAGATCGAGCGCATCCTTGCCGCCGAGATGCTGGAGAAGAAGAACATCCACCCCAATCTCGATTACCCCGCCGGCCCCGCCTATTACATGATGGGATTCGACATCCCGATGTTCACCCCGATCTTCGTCGCCTCCCGCATCACCGGCTGGGCCGCGCATGTTTTCGAGCAAGCTGCCGACAACCGTCTGATCCGGCCGCTCTCGCTCTATACCGGCGTTGCTCAGCGGGATGTGCAAGATATTAAAAATCGCTGATATAGACTAAATTTTTATGATTCGTTGCCGCCGCGGCCAGCTCGGTCGCGGCGTTTTTTTCACCCCATGCCGTCGTTGCCCGGCTGCCCGCTGCGAGAAAAAAACGCATTTCCGTGGTCTTGCGACGCGTCTTTTTGTTGACATCGTCATCTTGTTCCTTGAATAGCGAAAGCGGCATGCGCATGTGCGATTCGCGCAAGACGCCGCAAACGGCGCAGGCTGTTGGATGAGGAACACCGAGGCGCGATATGTCCAGCGAGGAAATGACCTCATCGCCGGATCAGCAGGTGGTCTAACACCTGCGAAACGCTGCCGTTCCCACGCCGATGCTTTCGTGACCAACGACGACCCGTGGCATATGCCAACAGCAATGGAGTGCTCCCCATGACCACCGACACCATCGAAACTTCCGAACGGCGCGCGGCGACGCTCGCGATGCGCGCGCCGACCCGCCGCGCCTCCACCCGCACCGCGGCCGGTGCGACACGCAAGGCGGCAGCGACGAAGAAGCCCGCCCGTGCGGCGGCGACGAAGAAGCCGGCCCGCGCGGCGGCGAAGGCGGCCACCCCTCGCAAGAAGGCGGCGACCACGGCGGCCAAGAAGCCCGCAGCCGCGAAGAAGCCAGCCGCCGCGAAGAAGCCCGCGGCACGCAAGACCGCAACCCGCACCTCGACCCGCGCCACTTCCGCGAAGACCACCACCCGCCGCACGGCCGCTGCCAAAACAACGGCAAAGACCACGGCGAAGACCGCTCCGCGCAAAACCACCAAGGCCGCGCCGGCGAAAACGACATCGGCCAAATCCGCGGCGCGCGGTGCGGCGAAGGCCTCGCGCAGCACAGCCCCGCGTGGCACAGCCCCGCGTGGCACAGCCAAGAAAGCCGCGGCCGTGAAGCCGGCCGCACGCCGCCCACGCAAAGCCGCTGCCGCCGAAATGACTCCGCAGGCGAGCGTGAGCGAAACCGATACCTCGAATTCCTGAGCCTGAATAAACGCGCCGCCCGGTCGGATGACATCATGCCGATCGGGCGGAAGCGTTTGCCCCGCCTCGCCCCGTTTTGCCCCGCTTCAGCCGAAGCGGTCGCGCCAAGCGGGTTTCTCGCCCGAAAATCCAAGCGCTGTTGCGCAAAAAATGCCGCGGGCGATCGCGCGCGCCACCACCAGCGCCGCCGCCATGCCGAGTTCGGTGAGTTCGGCCATAGAGTCGCCGAGCGGTCTCGCGCCGGTCGCCGCGGCAAAGAGAGTATCGCCATCGAGCGGCGCGTGCGCCGGCAGGATCGCGCGTGCAAGCCCGTCATGCGCCATCATCGCGAGGCGATGCGCCTCGGCCTTGCCGAGTGCCGCGTCGGTTGCGATGACGCCGATCGTCGTCGCCGTCCCCGGCGTTCCTTTCAGACGCGGGCGAAGATCATCGGCGCCGATCGCCGCCGGCCAGCCACGCGCGCCGAACTCGCCATCGCGTTCGAAGGGAGCGGCCCAGAAATGCGGCCCATCGCCGATCGTCGCACTGCCGAGCGCATTGACGGCGACCAGAGCAGCGATGCGATGGCCCGCGCGCGTCACGGAACTCGCCGAGCCAAGCCCCCCTTTCAGGGTTGCCGTCGTCGCCCCCATCCCGGCGCCGACCGAGCCGAGCGCGAATTCCCCCGCATGCGCCGCCTTCGCCGCCTCATAGCCGAGATCCCAATAAGGCGGATATTTGCCCCAGTTTTTATCGCCGCCATTGGCGAGATCGAACAAGATCGCCTCGGCGACCAGCGGCACGCGTTGCCCGCCGAGCGCAAATCCCCTGCCCCTCTCACGCAGAAATGATTGCACGCCGCCCGCCGCATCGAGCCCGAAGGCCGAGCCGCCGGCAAGCACGATCGCATCGATCGCCTGAATAGTCGCCTCCGGCGCCAGCATGGCAAGATCGCGCCCGCCCGACGCGCCGCCGAGCATGGCAACCGAGACGGTCGCGGGCTCCGTGAACAGGATCGCCGTCACCCCCGAGCCGAGGGCGGCATTATCGGCGTGGCCGACCATGAGACCCGGAATATCGGTGAGCAGATTGCGCATCACGCCGCGCGGGCGCGCGCCAGGGCGATCGCCGCCGGCTCCGGCCCGCCGGCCATCCAGTCGAGCAGTTGCACGGTATGGACGACCGGCATCGTCTCGCCGGCGAGCTGCGCGAGGCAGCCGATATTGCCGGCGGCGATGAGATCGGCGCCGGTGGCACCGAGATGGCCGAGCTTGCGCGTGCGCAGCCGGGCCGCGATATCGGGCTGCATGAGATTATAGGTGCCGGCCGAGCCGCAGCAGAGATGGCCCTCGGCCGGCTCGACGACGGCAAACCCCGCCATGCGCAAGAGGGTTTTCGGCTCATGCGTGATTTTCTGGCCGT
>JAKAQU010000097.1 GCA_021819535.1 Pseudomonadota bacterium
GGCAGTGCCGCAGGCACTGCCCAACGAGGAAAAGTTCTTTTTTTTCAAAAAAGAACCCTTTTTCTTTTTACGTCACACTTTGCGCCAGCCGGGCTGGCTCGGGTCGAGCCATTTGAGGCCGCCCGGCCCGAGGCCGCAGAGCGCGATCACCGCCGGCTCTTTCATGTCGCGCTTGACCCCGTCGTAATGCGGCGTGCCGGCGACGCGGCGGACGAAGCTGCCGGCCGGGGCCGCGACCGTGCGGTCGGGGTCGAAATCGGCACCGCTATTGATCATCCAGGTGCCCGAGAGAACGACGCAGAGCCGATCGGTGAGGTAGGTATGCGGCGCGCTCATGTAGCCGGGATACCATTTGATCAGCACGAGATAGAGCCCGGGCGCGGTGCTCGCCCCGAAGAGCGGGGCCATCTCGACCGAGTGCTGCGGAAATCCCGGTTGCGGCTGAAAGGCGATCTCCCCGGGGAGACGGAGAATGGTCTCGTTCGGGTCGATCGGGCTGGCCGCGGCCGGGAGCGCGAGCATCATCGGGAGCGCCGCGAGGAGGGGTGCGAGCAGCATCTCGCGCCTTGCTGGCCCTGGCGCCGGGGTTGGCCCGGCGTCGCAAAACGGCTCATGGGTCATGATACGGCTTCATTCCTCCTCATCGTTTTTGTGCCTCGCCATCACTCGTGTGATGCTCCAGTGATGCTCCAGTTTTGGCACGCATTTCCTGCGATCACGGAAACTTGATTTCGTTTTGACCTCGATACCACTCATGTCGCGCCTAGGCAGCATGAAAACCTCTATAGAATTTCCCTCTCCGCGCCAAGTTCCGCCATTAACCATTCGTGGTGCGGCTTGCCGTAGAGTATGGGCGCTGATAAGCGGACGGGCGGCATGGGTTGGATAGGTGCCGAAGGGATGGGGGGCCATGATCTGCAGCTCGCGGCGGCAGCACTGGTCGTCGCCGTGGCGCTCTGCCCGCTCGCCCTCGTCATGTTTTTCCGCGCCCTCGCGAGCCATGGCCAGAGGCGCCTCGCCTGGCTGCTCGCCGCCGCGACCGCCTTTGGCACCGGCATCTGGGGCATGGCGCTCCTCACCCATGCCAGCCCGGTCTCGGCGGGCGCGCCGGTCTCGCTCGCGCTTTCGCTCATCGAGGCGGTGACCGGGGCGCTCGGCGCCTTCTCTCTCTGGAGCCGCTCGCGCGGGCAGCCCTCCTTCCTCATGCTCGGCGGCGCCATCATCGCACTCGCCGTGGTGGCGATGCATTACACCGGGCTCGCCGCCCGCCCCTTCCCGCCCGCCGATGTCACAGAAGCACTCGCCCTTCCCGGTTTCCTCCAGATTCTTGCCGTGCTCGGCGGGGCTGCCTCCCTCATTCTGCTGCTCGGCCTCGTCGTCACCATGGTCGATGTCCGCTTCGTGCTGCGCCGCGCCAAGGAGGCCGAGCGTCTGCGCCAGCTCGCCGACGCCGCCTTCGAGGGGCTGCTGATCCATCGCGACGGCATCATCCTCGATGCCAACACCGCGCTCACCACCCTTGTCGCGCGGCCGCGTGAGGCGCTGATCGGCGCTGATATCTTCGATTTCATCGCCCTCTCCTCGCATCCCCTGATCCGCGAGCGTCTCGCGACCAGGCCGAGCCGCATCGACGAGTTCGCAATCATGCTGCCCGATGGCTCGCGCCGCTTCGCCGAGGTGCTCTCGCGCCCGATTCTCTACGGCGGCAAGCCGGCCACCATCGCCGCGGTGCGCGATATTTCCGAACGCAAACAGGCGGCGGCACGCATCGAGCATCTCGCTCGCCACGATGCGCTGACCGGCCTGCCCAACCGCGCCAAATTCCTCGACCTGCTGCGCGACATCCTCGCAGAGAGCGACGAGACGGGGGCGTTCGCGAGCCTTCTCATGCTCGACATCGATCGCTTCAAATTCGTCAATGGCCTCTACGGGCATGATCTCGGGGATGCGTTGCTGCGCGCGGTCGCGCGGCGCCTGAGCGCCATCGTGCGGCACCATGCCGGGGCCGCGGGGCAGCTCGCGCGGTTCGGCGGCGATGAATTCGCGATCGTTTTCCCCGCCTTGCGTCAGGCCGGGGCCGCCGCCACCATGGCTGAGGCGTTGCAGGCGGCACTCGCCGAACCCTTCGAGATCGCCGGCCAGTCGATCGAGATCAGCGCCCGGATCGGGATCGCGTTTGCCCCCCAGCACGGCAAGACCGCGACCGCGCTGATGAACAGCGCCGATACCGCGCTGTTCTGGGCCAAGCGCGCGGTGCGCCCCGTTATGCGCATTTTCGAGCCGGCCATGGAAACCGAATTGCAGATGCGCCGGCGGATGGAGCGGGATCTGCGCCTTGCCGTGCAAAATCGCGCGCTCGACATCCATTACCAGCCGATCTATGCCCGCGACGGCCGCACGCTGCTCGGCTTCGAGGCACTCGTCCGCTGGTTCCAGAAGGATCGCGGCTGGACCCCGCCCGGCCGCTTCATCCCGCTCGCCGAGGAAAGCGGGCTGATCGTGCCGCTCGGCCGCTTCGTCCTCGAGGCCGCCTGCGCGGAGGCCGCGAAATGGCCGGATGGCTTCTATGTCGCGGTCAATCTCTCGCCGGTGCAGGTTCGCACGGACGATCTCGCGAGCATGGACGTGCTGAGCAAGACCGGCCTGCCTCCTTCCCGGCTCGAACTCGAAGTCACGGAGGGGGTGCTGATCGATGATACCGAGCGCGCGCGGGCGCATCTCCTGGCGCTCAAGGCGCTCGGGGTGCGGCTCGTCCTCGATGATTTCGGCACCGGCTATTCCAGTCTCAGCTATCTCGGGCGCTTCCCCTTCGACAAGCTGAAAATCGACCGCTCCTTCGTCTCGCGCCTCGCGGAGGACGCCGGGGCGGCCGCAATCGTCCGCGCCATCTCGGCGCTCGCCAACAGTCTCGGGCTTGCCGTCACCGCCGAGGGGGTGGAAACCGGGGCGCAATTCGACCTGCTGCGCGCGGAGGTGGCCTGCACCGAAATCCAGGGCTTCCTCCTCGGCCAGCCGATGACGGCAAAAGCCGCGCGCCGCCTGATCCAGAGACAGCGCGCGTCGGCATGGAATGCCGCGTGAGGCCGCTCAATCGGGCAGCCTCGGCGCGGGCTGTGACGGGCGTTCCTCATCGCCCATGCGGGCGATTTCGCTGAAGCCGAACAGCAGCAACAGCAAGCCGACGATGACCTGCGCCGCCGCCAGCAGCCGCACCAACTGGCCGACCGGCACGATATCGCCATAGCCGACCGTGCTCAGCGTGATGACGCTGAAATACATCGCCTCGCCGAAGGAAAGGTAATGATCGGCGGAATCGGTCAGGAATTGCGGCGTCTCGGCGCTCATCTCGGCGAGGCGGTAAAGACAGGCGAAAATCACCACCAAGAGCGAATAGAGCGTCATGAAGGCGGTCATCGGGATCACCAGCCGGTCGATGCGCCGCGCCACCCCCTCGAAAATCAGCGCGACATCGACCAGCAATAAAACGACGTCGCGCGCCGCATAGGCGATGAAGGCGGAAATCACCGCCATGCTGAAAAGCAGCACCGTCTCCTGATCGGTGGCGGCGAGATGGAGCCCCGGCATGGCGAAACTCGCCGCCCCGACCACGCTCACCCCCGGCAGCCAGCGCCTGAGCGAGGGCAGGCTGTTGAGTTCGCGCTGCCTCCGGGCATGGATCACCGCGGCGATCTGCCGGCGGCGCCAAAAACACGTGGCAAGGAAGACCAGAACCGGCATGGCGAGTGAGATGATCGCCGGAGGATGGGAGGCGGCGGGAAAATTCGATTCGCGGAAAAAGAAGAACGTGCAGGCGTAGATCGCAAGAAAATTGGCGAAGGTGACGCCGAAATGCATGCCGCCGGAAAAGGCGAGAAAAAAGAAGCCGAACCCGATGGCACAGATCGCGAGCGAGGCGACATCGAATTTCCAATCCTCCCCCGCCGCGACCGAAACCAGCCCGACCAGGACCAGGGTGAAAAACAGCGCCCGCAGCCAACTATACCGCGCCGGGATACGCCTGGCACTCATCGCCATCGCCATGGCATCGTCTCCGAATGAACCGACCTCGGGTCATGTTAAGGGGATTTCCGCGCCTTCGTCGCGGGTAAAATCGCCAAAAACCTCGCTCATGTCCCCCGCCTCGCGACGCCGATCACGCGAAACGCGCCCCCGGCGACCGCGAGGGCGAGAAGGGCGAGGAGGGCGAAAACCGTGGGCGGTGCCGCGGAAGACGCATCGAGCGCCATCAGCGCGACGGAGGCGGCCAGCATGAAGACCGCGTTCATGATGTTGTTCGCGGCGATCATCTGCGCCCGAATGGCGGCCGGCGTTCCTTGCAGGACGGCGTAGAGCAGCACCGAGACGACGCCCCCCATGGCGGCGAGAAGGACGAGATCGGCGAAAACGCGCCCGCCGGCGAAGCTCGCGAGCAGGTGCCCGCCGCCCCGCATTCCTCCCCGCGCACCGAGCCGAGAGAGAGAGGCGGCAAAATCGGCGGCAAAGAGCGCCATCGCGAGCAGCGCCCACGGCACCGGCCAGAGCCGGAGGCCACCCCTGGCAAACCGCCCGGCGGCAATCGACCCCGCCGCGACCCCGAGCACGAAGGCGGAGAGCAGCAACGACACCAGCGAAGCGCCGCCGCCGAGAAAGCGGAGCGCGAGCGGCGGAAATTCGCTCACGAAAACCGTGCCGACCGCCCAGAACCAACTGAGGCCGAGCATGGCCCCCCAAACCTCCGGCCGCGCTCGGGCCATGCGGAGGAGTGGAACGGTCTCGCGCGAGAGATGGCGTCTCTCCGCACGCGCCGGCGCGGCACTGGCAAGGGCTGGCAGAAGCCGTGCCGCGAGGAGCCCGAGGGCGGCGATCAGCACGATGCCGCAAGATGCGATCCCCGCCCCGGCCGGCAGCGCCATCAGCGCGGGTCCAGCGATGGTGCCGAGGAGGATTGCGAGAAACGTCGCCGCCTCGATCCAGCCGGTCGCCGCCGCCACGTCCTCGGCGGCGAGGAGTTCGGGCACGATCGCGTATTTGACCGGCCCGAAAAACGCCGCCTGCACGCCCAATCCGAACAGCACCGCGAGCAATGACGCGGCGTTCGCGGCCATCAGCGCCGCCGCCCCGGCGAGCATGAGCAAAAGCTCGGCGAGCTTGGCAAGGCGGACGAGGCGCGCCTTGTCGAGGCGATCGGCAAGGGCGCCGGCCGGGGCGGAAAACAGCAGGAACGGCAGGATGAAGATCCCGCCGGCGGCGGCGACCAGAACCGGCCCCAAAGCACCGGCACGGAGAACGACCGCGATCGTGAGCGCGTTCTTGTAGAGATTGTCGTTGAGGGCGCCGAGCGCCTGCAACAGCAGAAACGGCCAAAACCGCCGCTCGCGCAAAAGCGAGCGCGCCAAGCCGGCCTCAGACCGCAGCGATCGGTGTCACCGGCGAGCCGACCGCGCCGGGGAGGCGGAGGGGCGGGGCGGTGAGGAGAAAGCGCGAGCGCCGCGCCGCGCCGAGCCACGCCGCAAGCTCGCTCAAATGCCACAACTCGCCGAGATGGACGCCAAGGCGGAACAGGCAATGGGCATGGAGCGGGAGCGAGGCGCAATGATCCTCCTCGCAAGGCCGCGCCGGCACCGCCTCGACGGCGTAATTATCGGCGATCAGCACGGCAAGCCCGCTCGACGTGATCCAGTCGAGCAGCTTCGGGTCGCGGCCGTCGAGCACCGCGCACGCCCCATGCGCCTGCGCGGGATCGGGATCGCCCTTCATCTCCAAGAGCATCGCGGCAAAACCGGTATGGAGACAGACCATGTCCCCCGGCTCGACGACGACGCCATCCTTCGCCATCACCGCCATCAGCGCGTCATAGCCGACCAACACCCGCTCGCGGCCGAAATGCGCCGCGAGATCGATCATCACCCCCCGCCCTTGGACGCAGGCGGCGGCCATGTTCTCGATGCCGAGACGCCGCGCGCCGGAGGGGGCGGCGACCGGCGCATCGCCATGCGCGTAATCGACCGGGCCGATCACATCCTCGCCGGCGCGAAACCCGTTGTAATAGACGAATTCGGCGATGCCATCGCCGTCGGCATCGAACATCTGCCCGACATGGGCGAGGCTGTCCCACTGCGTCGAGTATTGCAGCGTCAGCAGCACCTGGTCGTCGGAGACGATGTCGGTGAGGCGCGGATCCTCGCGGTTCAGCGGGAAATTCATGTTCGGCCGCCCGCCGCGTTCGGTCGGCGCGAGGCGTGGCGGATGCCGGCGCGGGTTGAGCACGTTGCCGCCAGGGTAATCGAGCGGCAGGCTGAGGCAGAAATTCCGCCCCTCGCGCACCTCGGCGACCCCCTGCAAGACCTTCTCGCGGGTGAGGAGATTGAGCCGGCCGCGCTCGTCATCGGGGCCGAAATCGCCCCAGGTCGAGCCCGGCGGCCGCTGCCGCCAGCGTCGTTGTTCACCCATGCCGTCCTCCCGCTGCCTCAAACCCGCCTTGTCGGCCCCGCCTTGTCGGGGGCGCGCGAAGCTTAGTCGCGGAGCCCACGCGACACCAGAGCGCGGTAGAGATGCCAGGTCGCATGCCCGAGCACCGGCAGGACGACGATCAGGCCGAGCAGGAAGGGAGCCGAGCCGAGCGCCAAGGCGCCGGCGATGATCGCCGCCCACGCCGCCATCGGCCCGGGATTGGCCGCGACCGCGAGGATCGAGGTCGCGATCGCGGTATGGAGGCCGACATCGCGGTCGAGCAGCAGCGGGAAGGAGATGGCGCCGATCAGAAACGCGGCGAGCGCGCACCAGAGCCCGGCGATGGCGCCGAGCCCGATCATCACCCATCCCGGCCTCGTCGTCAGGGCATCGTGGAGGAATTGCGCGAGCGTCGGCGCCGGCGCATCGATCCCGTAATAGGCGCCGAGGGTTGCGAGATAGATCACCTGCGCCAGCACCAGCCAGAGGAGGAAAATCAGAATCAATGCGGCGCCGAGGAGCGCGATCCGCCCGATCGCCGGCGAGCCGAGGATGCGGAAAGCATCGGCCCAGGAGGTGGCGCCGCCCGCATCGCGCCGCCGGCTCATCTCGTAGAGGCCGAGGGCGAAGAGCGGGCCGAGAATGGCAAAGCCGGCGGCGAGCGGGAACAGGATCTGCACCGCGCCGCGGCCGAACATGACATGTTCGAGCACCAGCCCCGCCGCCGGATAGATCAGGCAGAGAAAGAGAACGTCGCTGCGGTTGGCGCCGAAATCGGCCAGCCCCTTGGCCAGGGCCGCGCGGATATCGGCGAGGTGGATATGGTTGATGACGATGCCGCGCCGCGCCGCCCCTCCATCCTCCGCCCAGTATTCCGCCGCCGGCACCGCCCCGATGCCGCGCGCCGCGCCCTCGATATGCTGCCAGCTCCAGATCACCGGATTTTGTATGGTCATGGCCGTTTCTCCCACGTTGGCGGGGAGGCGCGATGGTGGCGACACCCCGCTTGGCGCAATCTATGCCCATGGCAGGGTGGGATCGACATTAAATTTTATCAAATTTCGTGGACCACGCCGCCCCTCGCGAGCTTCCCGCGTTCCTGCCCGGTGCGCGACATCGCGGCACTGGCGAGAACCAGGCGGCGGCGATGGGCCGGACGGTTGGGGATCGCGGCATAGACATCCTTCACCGCCTCGCTCAGCGTGAGACCGGCGAAGCGTGGTGCCACGCGGCGGCCCGCACCCTCGATCAGGGGGGCCGCGCGCAGCAGAACGCGCCAGCGCCAGGGCGGCAGATAAAGGGCCGTATCGCGCCGCGTGACGTGAAACAGCGAGGAGGCGAGGAGGCGCCCGATCTGCCCCGGCGAGTAGGGTTCGCCCTGGCCGAAGGGGGTTGCCTCGACATGCGCCCACATGCCGACGCGATTGGGGGCGACGACGAGAAGCCGCCCGTCATCCTTCAACACCCGCCACACCTCGCGGAGCAGCCTGCGCACATTCTCCGCCGCCTCCAGCCCATGGATCAGAAGCACGCGATCGCAGCTGAGATCGGCGAAGGGGAGTTCCTCCTCCTCGACCGTGCAGGAAAGCCCCGGCCCGCCCGCCGGCCAGGGCACCGCGCCGATTTGCGCCGGAACGGCGGCGATACAGCGCGCGCCCTCTCGCCACAGCCGGAGATAGGGCGCGGCATAGCCAAGACCGAGGATCAATGCCCCCCGCGCCTCTTCCGCCGGCCAGAAGCCGAGCAGGCGGGCGCGCAAGAGCCGCGCCACCACCCCGCCCTGAGCGCTGGCATAGAACTCGCTCGCCGCATGCGCATCCGTCGCCATGGCGCGAGTATAGCTGGAAACGCGCGCCAAGCCGTTATACATCTCTTGCATGACCCTGCATGCGACCCCGATCCCGATCCTCAAGGACAATTACGCCTGGCTTTTGCAAGATGGCGACAGCGGCGCGACCGCCCTCGTCGATCCCGCCGAAGCCGCCCCCCTCATCGCCGCGATCGCGGCGCGTGGCGGCCGGCTCGACCTCATTCTCCTCACCCATCACCATGCCGACCACGTCGCCGGGACCGAGGAGGTGCGCGCGCGTTTCGGCTGCGCGGTCGCCGGCGCGCGGGACGACGCGGATCGCCTGCCGCCGCTCGATATCGCCCTCGGCGAGGGGGAAGAAGTCACGCTTGGCACGGCGCGCGGGCGGGTGATCGCAACCCCGGGTCACACGCGCGGCCATATCGCCTGGTTCTTCCCCGCCGGCCCGCTGGTCGCGTGCGGCGATACGCTGTTTTCGCTCGGCTGCGGGCGGCTGTTCGAGGGGAAGGCCGAGGACATGTTCGCGAGCCTCGCCAAGCTTGCCGCCCTCCCCGGCGAGACCCTGGTCTGCTGCGGCCATGAATATACGCTCGCCAATGCCCGCTTCGCGCGCAGCGTCGATCCCGACAACGCCGCCTTGCACGCCCGGGTGGCCGAGGCCGAACGGCAGCGCGCGGCGGGATTGCCGACCGTCCCGACCACCATCGCCCTTGAGCGCGCGACCAACCCCTTTCTCCGCGCCGCCGATGCCGCGACCCTCGGCATGCTCCGCGCACGCAAGGATAATTTCTGAAACCCCTCGCCAGGAGGCCGCGTTGAAACTCTTCTTCTCGCCGACCAGCCCCTATGTCCGCAAAATCATGGCCGCTGCCATCGCCCGCGACATCGACGGGCGGATCGAGTGCGTGCCGACCAACCCGCATGAAGAGCCGCCGCCCCTCGTCGCCTGCAACCCGCTCTCGAAAGTGCCGTGCCTCGTGACCGAGGATGGCCTCGCCCTGTTCGACAGCCCGGTGATCGCCGAATATCTCGACAGTATCGGCGATGCACCCCCCCTTTTCCCGCGCCCGGGGAGTGCCGCGCGCTGGCATGCGCTGAA
>JAKAQU010000098.1 GCA_021819535.1 Pseudomonadota bacterium
CCGCTTCCGGCAGTGGCGTGCATCCGGCGCCTGCGTCTCTCCAGCAGCAGGCGGCCAACCGCCCGCCCGCGGTCAGCACCGATCGCGCCGCCGACCTCGCTTGGGGCCGGGCGCCGCAGATGGAGGGCGTCAAATCCTTCCAGACCGCGCAGGGCTACGACGGCCAGCGCCCCGAAACCAACCGCGCGAGCCCGAACGGCAGCGCCTGACCCTGAGAGACCACCCGAATTCCCACACAACCTGTTCGGACCACCCCGGTTCGAACAGGTTTTTTCATGACACACGCCGTCTCGATGTCGTCCCTGCCGCATTGTCGCGCTCATCGCGCGAGTCCACTATACTGGACGTTTTGGGTGTCCCACTATGATGCGGGCCTCAGGAAGGGGCAAAAAACGGAGGAAACGCGATGCCGGCCCAGCCCTATCCGCTCTTGATCAAACAGCTTCTGGTGACGCCGATCCAGCAGGCGAGTAGCGCCGAAATCGTCTATCGCGAGCGCCGCCACTCCTATCCGGAGTTCATCACCCGCATCGCCCGGCTCGGGAGTGCCTTGACCGCGCTCGGCGCCCGGCCGGGCATGCGGATCGCCGTCCTCGACTGGGACAGCCACCGCTATCTCGAATGCTATTTCGCGATCCCGATGCTGGGCGCGGTGCTGATGACCGCCAATCCCCGGCTCTCGCCCGAGCAGCTTCTCTACACGCTCGATCACAGCGGCGCCGAAATCCTCCTCGTCCATCCCGATTTCATCCCCCTGGTCGAGGGTATCCGCGCGCGCCTCCCGAAACTCCGCGCGCTGATCGCACTCCCCGATGACGGCGTGATCCCGCCCGGCTTCCTATGCGCCGGCGAATACGAGGCGCTGCTGGCGGAGGCCGATCCCGGCTTCGTCTTTGCCGAATTCGATGAAAACACCACCGCGACCCAGTTCTACACCACCGGCACCACCGGCCATCCCAAGGGCGTCTCCTTCAGCCATCGCCAGATCGTGCTCCATACCCTCGCGCTGATGGCGAATGTCATGCTCGCGAGCCGCAACGGGCGGCTCTCGCGCGAGACCGTCTATCTGCCGATCACGCCGATGTTTCATGTCCACGCCTGGGGCATTCCCTATCTCGCGACCCTCGCCGGGATGAAGCAGGTCTATCCTGGCCGCTACACGCCGGCCGGCATCGCGGCCATTTTCGCGCGCGAGGGGGTGACGTTTTCGCATTGCGTGCCGACCATTCTCAACATGCTGCTCGCCGCCCCCGAATTTCGTGATCTCGATCTCTCGCGCTGGCAGGTGATCATCGGCGGCTCGGCCTTTCCGCGCGGCCTCGCCGAGGCCGCACTCGCGCGCGGGATCGACGCCTATGCCGGCTATGGCATGTCGGAAACCTGCCCGGTGCTCTCGCTCGCCCAGCTCAAGCCCGGTCTCGCCGACGATGACGCGGTGCGCGCCCGCACTTCGGCCGGGCTTCCGAGCGTCTTCGTCGAATTGCAGGTGGTGGACGAGGCCATGAACCCCTTGCCGCGCGACGGTGCCCACGCCGGCGAGGTGGTGGCGCGCGCGCCGCATCTGACCGCGGGCTATGTCGGCAATGACGCGGCGAGCGAGGCGCTCTGGGCGGGGGGCTGGCTCCATACCGGCGATATCGGCGTGATCGGCGCCGATGGCTATCTCCGCATCACCGACCGCGCCAAGGATGTCATCAAAACCGGCGGTGAATGGGTCTCCTCGCTCGATCTCGAGGATCTCGTCTCGCGCCATCCCGATGTCGGCGAGGTCGCGGTGATCGGTGTGACAGACGCGAAATGGGGCGAGCGGCCGATGGCCCTCGTGGTCGCCAAACCCGGCCACGCCATCGACCCCGAAAGCGTGCGCCGCTATCTCTTCGCGGAGGCGGAGAAGGGCGTCATCTCGCGCTTTGCGGTGCCGGAGCGGATCGAATGCGTCGAGGCGCTCGATAAAACCAGCGTCGGCAAACTCGACAAAAAGCGCCTCCGCGCCCGCTTTGGCGGCGCGTGAGCGGAGGCTTGCCTCACCTCTCTCAGTGCCCGGCGGCTCTCCGCCCGCTCGCCCGGCTCGACGAGAAGAGAAGCGTGAGCGGCACGACGCAGAAGGCAGCGATCGAGGTGATCGCGAAAATATCGGTGTAGGCCAGCACCGCCGCCTGTTTCTGGAGCGTCATGTTGATCAGGCCGTCGGCGATCGTCGGCGCCTGCGCGGCCGCCGTTCCGTGCGCTGTGAGCGTCGCTGCCATCTGCGCCTTGAGCGTGACATAGGGTTGTTCGAGCGGCGTCAGATGCTGCGCGAGATAGGCGCGGCGCGCTTGCGTGCGCTCGGTCTCCATCGCGGTTGCGAGCGAAATGCCGATCGAGCCCGCGATGTTGCGAAACATCACATAAAGCGAGCTGGCATCGGCATTGGCCGAACGCGGCAGGGTGGAATAGGCGATCGAGCTGTTGGGAACGAACAGAAAGGCGAGGCCGAAGGTTTGTGCCGCGCGCATCAGGGCGAGCGTGCGATAATCGACATCGGGCGTCAGCCCGTGCGCGTAGGCGAGCGCGCAGCCGAGCGAGAAGAAGCCGAAGGCGATGAAATATTTCGTCGGGATATAGGGCAGAAGCCGGCTGATGATCGGGATCAGGAACAGGATCAATATCGCGCCCGGCGAGAGAATGAGGCCGGCCAGCATGGCGGTGTAGCCGAGCTGTTCCTGCGCGAGCTGCGGGATCAAAACCGCGCTCGAATAGAGAATGGCGCCGATCATGAAAATCATCAGCGAGCCGAGCGCGAAATTGCGATCGCGCAGAACGCGGAGATTGACCACCGGGTTCTTGGCGAGCGTGAGCCAGATCGCGGCCCCGATCAGCCCGGTCGCGGCGAGCAGGCCGAAAAGCCGGATGGTCGGATCGCCGAACCAGTCATTGTCCTCGCCGCGATCGAGCATGATCTGCAGACTGCCGATGCCGAGCGCGATCAGTGCGACGCCGATATAATCGATGCCGCCACGATTGGCGCGGTCGGCCTTCACCCAGGGCGGATCCTCGACCAGCGCGTTCACCGCGAAAAAGGCGACGATGCCGACCGGCACATTGATCAGGAACACCCAGCGCCAGGTATAATTGTCGGTGATCCAGCCGCCGAGCGTCGGCCCGATGACGGGGGCGAAAATGGTTGCGATCGCCACCACCGAAAAAGCGCGCCCGCGCTGAGAGGGGTCGAACGTGTCGAGAATGATCGATTGCTGGTTGGGCTGCAGCCCGCCGCCGAAAAACCCTTGCAGCAGGCGAAAGACGATGATCTGGCTGAGTGAGGTTGCGATCCCGCAGAGAAAGGAGCTGGCGGTGAAGGCGGCGATGCAGATCATGAAATAGCGCTTGCGCCCGATGAGGCGGCCGAACCAGCCCGAAATCGGCAACACGATGCCATTGGCGACGAGATAGGAGGTGAGGGTCCAGGTGGCATCGTCATAGCTCGCCGACATCGAGCCCGCGATGTGGGGCAGGCTCACATTGACGATGGTGGTGTCGATGATTTCCATGAACGCCGCCATGGTGACGGCGATCGCGATCAGCCAGGGATTGGCGCGCGGGCGCCAGGTGGTTTGCGTCATGGGTCTTTCTTTCGGCGGTTCAGGCACAGAAAAAGCGCTTCTTTTGGCTTCCGAAAAAGAAGCAAAAGACTTTCATTCCGTTCCCTTGGCGTGGCTTCCTTCCTCGGAGCGAGCAACGCCGCAGGCGTTGTTCGGCGAACAAAAGTTTTTTGGTTCTTTTTTCCCAAAAAAGAACGATCTTTGTCTGCCCTCAGCTCAGCCCGGCGCCCCGCGCCCCATGGCGAGGAATTTCTCCGCCCGGCGGTTGCGAAGCGCCACCGGATCGACCCCGTCGAGCGTCGCGAGCGCCGCGGTGATGGCTTCCGCGACCGCCGCGATCGCAATCTCGGGCGCGCGATGGGCGCCGCCCAGGGGTTCGGCGATCACCTGGTCGATGAGGCCGAAGCGCTTGAGGTCGTCGGCGGTGAGGCGGAGCGCTTCGGCCGCCGTCTCGGCGGCGGAGGCGTCGCGCCACAGGATCGAGGCGCAGCCTTCCGGTGAAATGACGGAGTAGACGGCATGTTCGAGCATCAAAACGCTGTCGCCGCTCGCGAGCGCGATGGCGCCGCCCGAGCCACCCTCGCCGATGATGGTGGCGATGATCGGCACGGAGGCGGCGAGACAGGCCTCGATCGCGCGCGCGATCGCCTCGGCCTGGCCGCGCGCTTCCGCCTCGATCCCGGGATAGGCGCCGGAGGTGTCGACGAAACTGAGAACGGGGAGGGAAAAGCGCCCGGCAAGCTCGATCAGCCGGCGCGCCTTGCGATAGCCTTCCGGCCGGCTCATGCCGAAATTATGCTGCACACGGCTTTCGGTGTCGCTGCCTTTTTCGGTGCCGAGCACCATCACCGCCCGGCCTTGAAACCGCCCCATTCCGCCGATCACCGCGGCATCATCGGCGAAGGCGCGATCGCCGGCGAGCGGGGTGAATTCGGCGATCAGGGTGGCGACGTAATCGCGCGCTTTCGGCCGGTCGGGATGGCGCGCGACCTGGGTCTTCTGCCAGGGCGAGAGCCTGGCGTAGGTGGTGCGAAGCTGGCGATCGACTTTTTCCGAAAGGCGCGCGATCTCTTCGGCGATATTGATCCCGCCCGGCTCCGCCATGCGGCGCAGCTCGTCGATTTTGCTCTCCAACTCGGCGATCGGTTTTTCGAAGTCGAGGAAATGACGCATGCCAGCGGCTTTAGCACAGATTTCGTGGCGACCAATCCCGCGCCGCTCACGTCCGCCGCCGCGCCAGCGGATGATGCTGCGCAACCGCCGCTTGCAGCCGTTCGGTGGTGAGATGGGTATAGATCTCGGTGGTCGCAATGGCGCTATGGCCGAGCAGGGTCTGCAGGCTGCGGAGATCGGCGCCGTTGGCGAGGAGGTGGGTCGCGAACGAGTGGCGCAGCACATGCGGCGAGACCAGGGCGGGATCGAGCCCGGCGGCGAGGGCCGCCTGCTTCAAGAGGAGAGCGAGACCCTGGCGGGTCATGGGGCGGCGCGGATCGCGGCCAGGAAAGAGCCACCGACCGGGCTTTTCCCGCCCCGCGAGCAAGCGCTCGGCCGCTGCCAGCGCCGGCGGCGAAAGTGGCACGATCCGCTCCTTGCCGCCCTTGCCGCGCACCAGGATCGCGGGTTCGCCGGCGGTGACCGCCGAAGGCGGCAGGGCGAGCAATTCCGATATCCGAAGCCCGGTTGCGTATAAGAGTTCGAGCGCCGCGCCCGTCGTCGCCCCCGCCCGCCCCGGAAGCCGCGCCGCGGCTTCGAGAAGGGCCAGGATCTCGGCCGGCGCGAGATATTTTGGCAATGGTTTCCCGGCGCGCGGCGAATCGAGCCCGGCACTCGGATCATCGTCCCGGATACTCTCGCGCAAAAGGAAGCGGTAGAACTGGCGAAGGGCCGAAAGCCGGCGTGCCTGGCTCCGCGCGGCAAACCCGCGCTTGCGCAGGCTGCCGAGATAATCGCGCAACAGCGCCGCCTGCGCCGTCGCCAGGGATGCGCCGTGTGCCGCGGCGAAGGCGGCGAAATCCTCGAGATCGGCGCGGTAGGCGGCGCGGGTGTTGAGGGCCGCATCACGCTCGGCGGCGAGCATTTCGAGAAAAGCCTCGAGATGGCGCTCCAAGGACGCGCGCCCGGCCGCTCAGTGCGGTGCCGCGTGCGGCGTGAGCGGCACGGTCTTTTGGACCAGGGCGGTATGCGGTGCCGGCGGAAACAGGCCGAGTACCAGCACGCCGAGGCCGGCGGCGACGATGCCGAGGAGCACCACGATCAGCAGGGTTGTGCGCATACCGCTCTCTCTTGGCGTTGGGCTTCGCCTCTGTGCTAGCTTCCGGCGCCATGACACGCAACAGCGAGCCCAGCGTCGATGCGGCGCAAGACGATGAAAAATTAGCCCTCGAAGGGCGATCCCTGGTGCTGATCGGCCTGATGGGGGCGGGAAAAACCTCTGTCGGCCGGCGGCTCGCCGCCCGTTTCGATCTCCCGTTTTTCGATGCCGACGCTGAAATCGAGGCCGCCGCCGGGCTCAGCATCGCCGAATTATTCGCCCGCTACGGCGAACGCGAATTCCGCGATGGCGAGCGCCGGGTGATCCAGCGTCTGCTCGCCGGCCCGCAAATGGTGCTGGCGAGTGGCGGCGGGGCCTTTCTCGACCCCGCGACCCGGGCCGAGATCGGCAAGCGCGCGGTCTCGCTCTGGCTCTCCTGCCCGGTCCCTGTCCTCGCCCGCCGTGTCGCCGGGCGAACGCATCGGCCGCTTCTGGCCGGGGGTGAGCCGGCCGAAATTCTGAGCCGGCTCGAAGCCGAGCGCGCGCCGTTTTATGCCGAGGCGGATATCATCGTCGCCTGCGCGGATGAGGCGCTCGAAGCGACGACACGGCGTGCGCTTGCGGCCCTTGCCGCGTATCGGCGTCCGCGCCGGCTGCATGTGCCCCTGGCGGTGCGCGGGTATGATATCGTCGTCGGCGAGGGGTTGCTCGATCGCGCCGGCGCCTTGCTCGCCCCGGTCCTGCCGCAAAAGCGCGCCGTCATCGTCAGCGACGCGACGGTGGCCCCGCTCTACCTTCCCCGCCTCCAGAACGGGCTCGCCGCGACCGGCTTTGCCCATGAGAGCCTGGTCGTTGCGGCCGGCGAGGAAACCAAATCGCTTGCCACCTATGCCCGCCTGATCGACGATCTTCTCGGCCTCGGGATCGAGCGCCAGACGGCGCTGATCGCGCTGGGTGGCGGTGTCGTCGGCGATCTCGCCGGCTTCGCCGCGGCGACGGCGCTGCGCGGCCTGCCCTTCGTGCAAATCCCGACGACGCTGCTCGCCCAGGTCGATTCGAGCGTCGGCGGCAAGACCGGTGTCAACACGCGACACGGCAAGAACCTCGCCGGCGCGTTTTACCAGCCGCATCTGGTGCTCGCCGATACCGCGACGCTGGCGAGCCTTCCGCTCCGCGAATTGCGCGCGGGCTACGCCGAAATCGCCAAGGCCGGGCTGATCGGCGATGCCGATTTCTTCGCCTGGTGCGAGGCGCATGGCGCCGGCGTGATCGCCGGTGACCGCGCGCTTCAGGCCGAAGCCATTCTCCGCGCCGCCGCCTTCAAAGCTTCCGTCGTCGGCGATGACGAGCGCGAGGAAAAACCCGCCAATGGTCGGGCGCTGCTCAATCTCGGCCATAGTTTCGGCCATGCCTTGGAGGCGGAATGCGGCTATGGCCGGATTTTGCATGGCGAGGCGGTGGCGGTTGGCCTTGGCCTTGCTTTTCGTCTCTCGGCCCGGCTCGGGTATGCTGAGGCCGTGGATGCCGAGCGGGTGATCGCCCATGTCGGCGCGGTCGGTCTGCCGGCGCGGCTCGCTGATCTCGGGCGGCCATTTTCGGCCGCAAGGCTGCTCGCCCATATGCGCCACGACAAGAAAATGCGCGATGGCAGGCTCGCCTTCGTGCTTGCGCGGCGCATCGGCGAGGCCTTCACCTCGCGCGACGTGCCGGAGGCCGCTGTCCGCGATCTCCTCCGCGCCGAGGGCTGCGGCGAATGACCGGAAAACCGGGGGGAATGGTGGACGGTTGGTTGGTGGGCGGTTGGTTGGTGGGCGGTACTGGGATTGAACCAGTGACCTCCCGCGTGTCAAGCGGACGCTCTCCCGCTGAGCTAACCGCCCACCGTCCGGGACGGCGCGTCCCGGAAGCAGCGCTTCTAGCGCAAGCCCGCGCATGGCCGCAACCCCGATGCCGGCCCATCTCGCGCGCGCCGCATCCGGGCACATGATGGACCAGCCCCTCGTCACCGCTCTCGATGGGCTGCTCGAACGCCAGCCGCGCGGGGCGCGGGTGCCGGTGATTTTCACCTCGCCCCATTCCGGGCGCGATTATCCCGCCGATTTCGTCGCGAGCGCCCGGCTCGATGCGCAGAGCCTGCGCCGCAGCGAGGATTGTTTCGTGGACGAGCTTTTCGCCGCCGCCCCCGATTGCGGCGCCGTTCTTCTCGCGGCACGTTTTCCCCGCGTGTTCTGCGACGTCAATCGCGAGCAATGGGAACTCGATCCGGCGATGTTCGCGGACGCCCTCCCGGCCTTCGTCAACCGTGCGAGCCCGCGGGTCGAGGCCGGGCTCGGCACCATCCCGCGCATCGCGGCCGCCGGCGCGCCGATCTATCGCCAGCGTCTCTCCTTCGCCGAGGCGAAGACGCGGATCGAAACCTGCTGGGTGCCGTTTCACCGGCGCCTTGCGGCGTTGATCGAGGAAACCAAGGCCGCCTTCGGCGCGTGTCTTCTGATCGATTGTCATTCGATGCCGAGCGTGAGCCTGGCCGGGCTCGGCCGTGTCGATACCGTGCTCGGCGATGCCCACGGCACGTCCTGCGCCGGCGCGGTCACGGCGCGGATCGACGCTCTGCTGCGCGCGGAGGGTTTCATGGTGCAGCGGAACACCCCCTATGCCGGCGGCTACATCACCCGCCATTACGGCCGCCCGCGAGAGGGGGTGCATGCGGTGCAGATCGAACTCGCCCGCCGGCTCTACATGGACGAGGTGCGCCTTGCCCCCTCGGCCGATTTCGCAGCCCTCCAGCAAGCCATGACCCGCTTGATCGCGCGGCTCGCCGATGAAGCGGCGGCGCTGATGGCCGATGGCGCTTTGACGCACCGCGCGCTTGAAAAATAATGGCAATTGTCCCCTTGACGCCGATAAGGCGAATTTAGAGGGATTTTACAAAGCATTTGCGGCTTCAGGCCGCCGTCAGGCCGCCATCGACGGCCAGTTCCGCCCCGGTGATGAAGGCGGCCTCGTCGGAGGCGAGATAGAGGATGGCGGCGGCAACGTCGCCGGCGCTGCCGAGCCGGCCGAGTGGCGTCGCGCGAATGAGGCCGGCGCGGAGTTTTTCCGGATCGGCGGCCCGGGCGAACATCCGCTCCAGCATCGGCGTCTCGGCAAACGAAGGATGCACCGAATTGCAGCGGATTTTATAGCCGGCGCGGGCGCATTGAAGGGCGACCGATTTCGTCAGCAACCGCACCGCCCCTTTGCTCGCGCAATAGGCCGCCAATTTAGGATCACCGACCAGCCCGGCGGCGGACGAGATATTGACGATCGCGCCGCCCCCCGTCTCGCGCATCATTCGCACCGCCTCGCGGCAGCCAAGAAACGTGCCCTCGGCATTCACCGCCATGGTGCGCCGCCAATCCGCGAGCGACGTGG
>JAKAQU010000099.1 GCA_021819535.1 Pseudomonadota bacterium
TGGTGCGGAGTGGCGGGGAAGCACCGCTCCGGCTCTACGACCCCTCCGGCCCCTATACCGACCCTGCGAGCCGCATCGATCTCGAAGCCGGGCTTTCGCCACTCCGCGCCCCCTGGCTCGCGGCGCGCGGGTTTGCGGCAATCGAAGGACGCACCCCGAAACCCGAGGATAATGGTGATGTCGCGGGCACGCATCTCGTCCCGCCCTGTCCGGCAGCACCCGTGATCAGGGCCGGGGTCGCCGGAAAACCGGTCACGCAATACGAATTCGCCCGCGCCGGCATCATCACCGAAGAGATGGTCTATGTCGCGCACCGCGAAAATCTCGGCCGCGCCGAGGCGCTCGCGGGCGCGGCCGATCGGCGCCGCGATGGCGAGGATTTCGGCGCCGCGATCCCGGATTTCATCACCCCCGAATTCGTCCGCGCCGAAATCGCCGCCGGGCGCGCGATCATTCCCGCCAATATCAATCACCCGGAATTGGAGCCGATGATCATCGGGCGCAATTTCCTGGTCAAAGTGAACGCCAATATCGGCAATTCCGCCGTCACCTCCTCCGCCGCCGAGGAGGTGGAAAAGCTGGTCTGGGCGATCCGCTGGGGCGCGGACACGGTGATGGACCTCTCGACGGGACGCAACATCCACAATATCCGCGGCTGGATCCTGCGCAACGCGCCGGTGCCGATCGGCACCGTGCCGATCTATCAGGCGCTCGAAAAAGTGGATGGCGAGCCGGAAAAACTCACCTGGGAGGTGTTTCGCGACACGCTCATCGAACAGGCCGAGCAGGGTGTCGACTACTTCACCATCCATGCCGGGGTGCGTCTCGCCCATGTGCCGCTGACCGCCCGGCGCGTAACCGGCATCGTCTCGCGCGGCGGGTCGATCATGGCGCGCTGGTGCCTCGCCCATCACCGTGAGAGTTTTCTCTATGAACGCTTCGAGGAGATTTGCGACATCATGCGCCGCTATGATGTCTCGTTCTCGCTCGGCGACGGCCTCCGGCCCGGCTCGATCGCCGATGCCAACGACGCCGCTCAATTCGCCGAACTCGAAACCCTCGGCGAGTTGACGCAAATCGCCTGGACGAAGGGCTGCCAGGTGATGATCGAAGGCCCCGGCCATGTGCCGATGCACAAGATCAAGGTGAACATGGAAAAGCAGTTGGCGCTTTGCGGTGAGGCGCCGTTCTACACGCTCGGCCCGCTCACCACCGATATCGCGCCCGGCTATGACCACATCACCTCGGCGATCGGGGCGGCGATGATCGGCTGGTTCGGCACCGCCATGCTCTGCTATGTCACGCCGAAGGAGCATCTCGGCCTGCCCAACCGCGACGATGTCAAGACCGGCGTCATCACCTATCGCATCGCCGCCCACGCCGCCGATCTCGCCAAGGGCCATCCGAGCGCCAAATTGCGCGATGACGCGGTTTCGCGCGCGCGCTTCGATTTCCGCTGGGAGGATCAGTTCAATCTGGCCCTCGACCCCGACACCGCGCGCGCCTTCCACGACGAGACGCTGCCCAAGGAGGCGCATAAGGTCGCGCATTTCTGCTCCATGTGCGGGCCGAAATTCTGTTCGATGAAAATCACCCAGGATTTGCGCGCCGAGGCCGAGCGCCTCGCCGGCATGACGGCGAAAAGCGAAGAATTCCGCGACCAGGGTGGCGCCCTCTATGTCCCCGCCGCGGCGGCCTCGGAGAAACCATGAGCACAGGCTCGGTCGCCATCGTCGGCGGCGGCATCATCGGGCTCGCGATCGGCTGGCGGCTCGCGCAGACCGCGGTCGCGGTCGATGTTTTCGAGCGCGGCGAGGCCGGACATGGGGCGAGTTTCGCCGCCGCCGGCATGCTCGCCGCCGGCGTCGAGACCGAGCCCGGCGAGGCGGCACTTTGTGCCTTGACCAAGCGCGGCCAGGCGCTGTGGCCCGATTTCGCCGCCGAACTCGACGCCGCGAGCGGCATCGCGGTCGGTCTCCGGCAAGAGGGCACGATTGAGGTCGCCCTCACTCGCGACGATGCGGCGCGGCTTCGCCACTCTTTCGATTTCCAGCGCCGCCAGGGGGTCGCGCTGGAATGGCTTTCGGCGGCCGAGGCGCGCGCGCGCGAGCCCTATCTCGGCCCGCAGCTCGCCGGCGCGGTGTTCAGCCCGCACGACCATCAGGTGGAAAACCGCCGCGTCGTTCAGGCACTGCGCGCGGCCTTTCTCGCCGCCGGCGGACGTCTCCATGAGAACGCCGAGGTCGGGCTCGCGGTCGCGCATGGGCGCATCACCGGTGTCGTGCGCGCGGATGGCGCGCTGCACGCCGCCGATCGGGTGGTGCTCGCCGCCGGCGCCTGGTCGGCAGCGGTGGCCGGGCTGCCGGCGTCCGCGCGCCCGGCGGTGCGCCCGATCAAGGGGCAGATGCTGGCGCTCCGGATGGACCCCGGGGCGCCGCTCCTTCGCCACGTCCTCTGGACGCCGCGGGTCTATCTCGTGCCGCGCGACGATGGGCGGCTTCTCATCGGCGCGACCACCGAGGAACGCGGCTTCGATGCCTCGCTTACCGCCGGCGGTCTGCTCTCGCTGCTCGAAGGCGCGTGGCGGGCGATGCCGGCGATCGAGGATCTGCCGATCGCCGAGACCTGGGTCGGCTTCCGCCCCGGCTCGCGCGATGACGCCCCACTCCTCGGCCCGATCGCCTCCGGGCCGGAGGGGCTGGTGCTGGCGACCGGCCATCACCGGAACGGCATTCTCCTCGCCCCGATCACCGCCGATCTCATCGCCCGCTATCTGACGACCGGCGCGATCGATCCGGCGATGGCGCCGTTTCTCCCCGACCGCTTTGCCGCGCCCGTGTCCGCCACATGACCATGGCCGAGACCGAGACCATCGCAACCTTGCGGGTGAATGGCGAGCGCGAGGGCTTCGTCCCCCTGCTTGCCGATCTCCTCGCCCGCCGCGGCATCATGGCCGGCCGCGGCACCGCGGTTGCGGTCAATGGCGCCGTGGTGCCGGCACGCGCCTGGGGTGAAACGAGGCTCCGCGCCGGCGATGAGATCGAAATCGTGCGCCCTTTCGGCGGAGGCTGAGGCATGACCGATGATCCCCTGATCATCGCCGGAAAAAGCTTTTCCTCCCGGCTTCTGCTCGGGAGTGGTGGCTATCCCAACCGGCAGATGCTGCTCGATTCTCTCCGCGCCGGCGCGCCAGCGATGGTGACGGTTGCCATCCGCCGCATCAGCCTCGAAGCCTATGCCGAGAGCCTCGTCGATGTCCTCGCCGATTACGTGCTTCTCCCCAATACCGCCGGCTGCGCGAGCGTCCGCGATGCGCGCCTGACCGCCGAGCTTGGCCGCGAGGCGCTGGGGACGGATTGGGTGAAGCTGGAGCTGATCGGCGATCGCGAGACGCTCTATCCCGATATCGAATTGCTGCTCAAGGCGACGGATGAACTGGTGCGCGCCGGGTTCACGGTCTTGCCCTATTGCAACGACGATCCGGTGAGCTGCCGCAAGCTCGCCGATCTCGGCGCCGCCGCCGTCATGCCGCTCGGCTCGCCGATCGGCACCGGGCTCGGCATCATCAATGCCTACGCCATCGCCCGCATCACCGCGACCAGCCCGGTTCCGGTCATTCTCGACGCCGGGATCGGCACCGCCTCGGATGCGGCGCAGGCGATGGAGCTGGGCTGCGCCGGCGTTTTGCTCAACAGCGCGGTTGCCGGCGCCGAGGATCCGCCGCGCATGGCGCGCGCCATGCGGCTGGCCGTCGAAGCCGGGCACGCGGCAAAGCGCGCCGGGCGCATCCCGAAACGCACCCAGGCGGAGCCCTCGAGCCCGCAGCTCGGCCTGGTCGGCGGCGGCTGATGGCAGCGCATAGCGCGAGTGCCGCGCTGCTCGAGGCCTGTATCGAAGCCGGGATCGCCTATATTTTCGCCAATCTCGGGAGCGACCATCCGCCGATCATCGAGGCGCTGGCGGCAGCCCGCGCCGAAGGTCGGCCGGCGCCGCGTCTCATCACCTGCCCGAACGAGATGGTGGCGCTCTCCGCAGCACAGGGCTATGCGCAGGCGACGGGGCTGGCACAAATGGTGCTCGTCCATGTCGAATGCGGAACGCAGGCGCTGGGCGGCGCGATCCACAATGCCGCCAAGGGCCGGGCGCCGGTTCTGATCCTGGCCGGCGCCTCGCCCTTCACCCAGGAGGGCGAGCTTCCCGGCAGCCGCAACGAATTCATCCAGTGGATTCAGGATGTTTCCGACCAGCGCGGCCTCGTGCGCGGCTATATGCGCTACGACAACGAAATCCGCAGCGGGCGCAACATCAAGCAGATCATCCACCGCGCCCTGCAATTCGCCCATAGCGACCCCAAGGGGCCGGTCTATCTCATGGCGGCGCGCGAGGTGTTGGAGGAGGAGGTGCCGCCGGTCGCGATCGACCCCGCGCGCTGGCGGCCGCTCGCGCCGGCGGCCCTTGCGCCCGAGGACGCCACCGCGATCGCGGCAAAGCTCGTCCGCGCCCGGCGCCCGCTGGTCGTCACCTCCTATCTCGGGCGCGAGCCCGAGGCGGTGCCGCTGCTCACGGCGCTCTGCCGCAAGCTTGCGATCGGCGTTTTGGAGTCGGTGCCGAGCGCGCTCAATTTCCCCGCCGCTGATCCGCTCCATCAGGGCAGCCAATGGAACGAGCCAGTCCAGAATCGGGCGCTGGCCGAGGCCGATCTCGTCTTGGTGATCGAAAGCGACGTCCCCTGGATCCCGCGGCACAACCGGCCCGCGCCGGAGGCGGAGATCATCCATATCGATGTCGATCCGCTGAAAGCCGAGATGCCGCTCTGGTATATCGGTGCAACGCAAAGCTTTCGCGCCAATGCGCGGGTGGCGCTCGGCCAGATTCTCGCCGCCCTCGAAGGCATCGCGCCCCCGCCCGAAACCATGGCCGAGCGCACCCGCCATTATGCCGCCCGCCATGCCGCGCGCGCGGCCGAGATCGCGGCGCGGGCGGAGGCGCGCGGGAAAATCACCGGCGATGTGCTGACCGCCCTTCTTCGCCGCCATCTCGATGAACGCACGATCGTTCTCAGCGAGGGGATTTCGCACTACCAGACCATCCTCGACCAGCTCTCGCTCGCGCGCCCGGGCAGCCTGCTTGCGAGCGGCGGTGGCTCCCTCGGCTGGAATGGCGGGGCGGCGATCGGGGTCAAGCTCGCGCGGCCCGATCACACCGTCGTCGCGCTCACCGGCGATGGCTCCTACATGTTCTCGGTCCCTTCCAGCGTGCATTGGCTGGCGAGACGGTATCAGACCCCATTTTTGCAGGTGATCTACAATAATGGCGGCTGGAAATCGCCCAAGCTCTCGATGCTGGCCCTGCATCCGGATGGTTTTGCCGCCGTCGCCGAGGATATCGGCGTGAGCTTCGCCCCGGCGCCCGATTACGCCGCCATCGCCGCGGCGAGCGGTGGCGCCTTCGCGCGCCGCATCACCGATCTCGCCGATCTCGATGAGGCCATCGCGGAAGCTTTTCACGCCGTGCGGATCGAGGGACGTGCCGCGGTGCTGGATGTTTCGGTGACGCCGCTTTAGCTATGGACGTGTCGAAAAATAAGTGCGTTCTATCAGTCATCAGGGCTGGGGGCGCCGGCGCCCTCCGCTCGCAAGGGGAAGTAGGGGAGAGCGCCCTGGCCTTACTTTGACGCGTTGGTTTCCCCACAACCCCTATGCGCCGATTTCGCCATGTGCCGAAGCCCCGATGAGGTCTGATCCCGTGACATATCGCTTCCCCTCCCGCGCGCGCCGAACCCCGCCCGCTCTCGCGCCGCTCCTCTCCGCGCTGACGCTCGCCCTTCTTGCCGGCTGCGCGAGCAAGTCGGACCAGCCTCTTCCCGTCGATCCCGGGCTCGGCGCCAACGCCGCCGGCGCGACGGCCAAGGGCGGGCCGAACCCCAATGCCGGCGTCGGGGTCAACGCCTATCTCTGGCGCGGCGCCCTCGATATCCTCTCCTTCATGCCACTCGCCTCCGAAGACCCGTTCGGCGGCGTCATCATGACCGATTGGTATCAGCCGCCTTCCTCGCCCAATGAGCGGTTTCGCGCCACCGCCTATATTCTGGGGCGGCAAATGCGGGCGGACGCCATCCGCATCACCCTGTTCCGCCAGGTGCAGCAGGGCGGCCAATGGGTCGATGCGCCGGTGAGCAAAATCGCGGTCGGTGATCTCGAAAGCAAGGTTTTGGCCCGCGCCCGCCAGCTCCGCACCCAGGATCTGGCCCATGGCGCGACCGATTCTTATTGAATGACGCCAAACAATTTATAAAATCGAACGATTAGAGCGGAACATTTCGTTGGAATTTTCGCATCGGCTTGGTCACTCTCCGCCCGAGACCGGCAAATCGCGCCGGCATATCGGAGGGCGCCATGCGCACGCAAAGGAAAAATCGCACTGGAAAATTGACCCGGCCGGGGATCGCGGCACTTGCCGCCCTCGCCCTGTTCGCAGCCCCGCGGCCAGCGCCAGCGGCGGAGGCGACACTTTATCCCCCCTGGCAGAACGGCGCCAATGACGACGCGCCGGTGAAGGGCTTCCTCTTCACCGTCCCGGAAGTGGACAATCTCGCCGATTTCCACGGCGACCCGATGACCGCCAAGCTCTCGCTCTATGTCGGGGGCAATTATTTCTTCGCCATGGCGCCACTGGTCGCCGCCTTCGAGACCACGCATCCCGAATTGAAGGGTCATATCTATTACGAGACCATCCCGCCCGGCATGCTGGTCAAGCAGATCGAAGCCGGCGGCACCGTCACCTCGGGCAACATGACCTGGACGGTGCCGGCCGATGCCTATTTCGCCGGGTTCAAGAAGGTCGAGGCGTTGATCAAGGACGGCACGTTGATCGGCCCGGCGGTGCCCTATGTCACCAACCAACTCGCGATCATGGTGCCGAAGGGTAATCCTGGCCATATCACCGGCCTCGCCGATCTCGGCCGCGCCGATCTCCGCCTCGTCATGCCCAATCCGCAATACGAGGGGATCGCGCGCCAGATCAAGGCGGCGCTGGAAAAAGCCGGCGGCAAGGCGCTCGCCGATCGCGTCTACGGCGCCAAGGTCGCGGACGGCACGACCCTCCTCACCCACATCCATCATCGCGAGACGCCGCTCTGGCTGATGGAGGGCAAGGCGGCGGCCGGCGTCACCTGGCAGTCGGAAGCGATGTTCCAGGAGCAGGCCGGGCACAAGATCACCACCATCGCGATCCCGCCGGCCGACAACGTCACCGCGATCTACGCCGGCGCCCTGGTCAAGGGTGCGCCCCATCCCGACGCGGCCCGCGCCTGGCTCGCCTTTCTCCGCTCGCCCGAGGCCCTGGCGATTTTTGCCCGCTACGGCTTCAAACCGTATAAAGAATGATCCGGACGGATAAGGAGATCCTCCCATGTCCACGACGACCCTCAAACCCGCGCACGTACCTGCCCCGAGCCTCGCCCTCCCGCTTGCCGATGCCGGATGGCGAACGGCCGGGTTGGCACTTCTCTCGGTGCGTTTCATCCAGGGCTTCATCTACTGGGGCGGCGGCTCGCGGCGCTTCATCTATGCGCCCTCGAAGCTCGACGCCTGGGGCGGGCATAGCTGGATGGCGCATAAATTCCACACCGCCATGCCCGGTGCCCTCCTCGGCCTCGACAAGGTGATCGGCTTCCTCCTTCAGCATTTCGCCCTGCTCTACGTCTCCGTCATCCTGTTCAGCGCCGCCGAACTGATCGCCGGCCTCTTCCTCATGCTCGGCCTTTTCACCCGCGCGAGCGCCCTGGTCTCGATGGGATTCTCGGTGGTCTTGATGCTGATGTTCGGCTGGCAGGGGGCGACCTGCATCGATGAATGGACGATGGCCGCGGCCAATCTCGCCATGGGATCGACCTTGCTCCTCGCTGGCAGCGGCGGCTATGCGCTCGACAATCTCCGCCTCGCCCGCAACCCCGCTTTGGCCGAGCGCCCCTCTTTCCGCTGGATGTCCGGCAGCCTGCCGCTGCCGCTCGATGAGCGGCGCTTTCGCGCCCTCGCCCTCGCCCTCCTCGCCTTCGTCGCCTTCTTCGATGTCTCGACCTACAGCTATTATCGCGGCTCGGTGGTCACACCCTTCCATGGTGGCCCGGTGAGCCCGACCAAGCACCACGTCACCATGAGCAACGGCGCGCTCATGCCCGATGGCTCGGTGCGGTTCCACGCCTATCTCGACGCCGGCACGCCGGAAGCGCCGTCGCACATCGTCGATGCCGCGCTGCTCACCGCAGGCGGCGGTGGGGTGGTCGCGCATTGGGACACCAAAGCCCTGACCACGCTGCCGAAAGCCGCGATCGTCAACGATTTCGACTATCAGCAATTCAAGCCCGGCCCCTTCGGCATCACCGCCGGGGTCGGCGCGATGGCGACCATCACCCTGCCGCCGGCGCCCGTGCCCGGCGCCGCCCCGCTCACCGGCGCCGGCTACGTCCTCCGCCTCACCAGCGCCAATAACCACGTTTTCACCCTCCCCCTTCCCGCCGCCACGCATTAACGCCCGGCATAGCACCCGCCCGGTTCCCGACAGGGGACCGGGCACCTATATTGTCGGAGAGAAATTCTGAAATGGAGTGACGCGATGGGAGAGAGCCTCTCCGAGCAGGTGCCGGTGACGGTGCTCACCGGCTATCTCGGCGCCGGCAAGACGACGCTGCTCAACCGGATTCTGAGCGAAAACCACGGCAAGCGCTACGCCGTGGTGGTGAACGAGTTCGGCGAGCTTGGCGTCGATAACGACCTCGTCGTCGATACCGACGAGGAAGTGTTCGAGATGAACAATGGCTGCATCTGTTGCACCGTGCGCGGCGATCTGATCCGCATCCTCGGCGGGCTGATGAAGCGGCGCGACAAATTCGACGGTATCCTGATCGAAACCACCGGGCTTGCCGACCCGGCGCCGGTCGCGCAAACTTTTTTCGTCGATGAATTGGTGCGCGAAAAAACCCGCCTCGATGCCATCATCACCGTCGTCGATGCGAGGAATCTCCTCGCCCGGCTCGAAGACAGCCCCGAAGCCGGCGAACAGATCGCCTTCGCCGATGTCATCATCCTCAACAAGATGGATCTCGTCTCGGACGCCGAGGCCGAGGCGCTCGAAGACCGCATCCGCGGGATCAACCGCATCGCCCGCATCCACCGCGCAACGCGCGCCGGCGTTCCCATCGGCGAACTAGATC
>JAKAQU010000100.1 GCA_021819535.1 Pseudomonadota bacterium
TTCCGATCTAGGCCGGCAGAGGCGGGATACGCACCCATTGGCCGGGGGCGAGGCGGGTTGCCGCCTCGGCGCGGCGGCCATCGATGCGCACCTGCCCGGTGCGGCAGAGTTTTTCGATCATGCCCTGGGTGAGACCCGGAAAATGGCGTCGGAACCAGCGATCGAGCCGGATTTCCGCCTCGTCGGCGCTCACCTCGCGCAGGTTCACGCTCATGGCGAGCGTTCCTTGCGCAGCTTCGCCCAGGTCGCCAGGCGCTCGGCGATCGCGCGCTCCTCTCCGCGTCCGCTCGGGCGGTAGAATTGCGCGCGCGCCATGCCGTCGGGGAAATAGTTCTGGCCGGAAAACGCGTCCGGCGCGTCGTGGTCATAGTCATAGCCGGCGCCGTAGCCGATGTCCTTCATGAGCTTGGTCGGCGCGTTGAGGATATGGGCCGGCGGCATCAGGCTGCCGGTCGCCCGCGCCGCCGCCATCGCAGCATTGAAAGCGCGATAGGCGGCGTTCGATTTGGGCGCCGTCGCGAGATGGAGAACCACCTCGGCGAGCGCCAATTCCCCCTCCGGGCTGCCCATCCGCTCATAGGCTTCCCAGCCCGAGAGTGCCAGGGTGAGGGCGGCGGGATCGGCGAGACCGACATCTTCCGCGGCGAAACGGGCGAGGCGGCGGGCGATGTAGCGCGGATCCTCGCCCCCGGTCAGCATGCGCGCGAACCAGTAGAGTGCGGCGTCGGGGTCGGAGCCGCGCAGTGATTTATGCAGCGCCGAGATGAGATTGTAGTGTTCTTCACGGTCCTTGTCATAGAGGGCGGCGCGGCGGGCGAGGAGGGCCGCGAGCGCGGCTGCGCCGAGCGCCGGCTGATCGGCGGGCAGCGCGAAAAGCTGCTCGGCCATGTTGAGGAGATAGCGGCCATCGCCATCGGCCATGGCGCGGAGGGTCGCGCGACCCTCCTCGGTGAGCGGCAGCGCCCGCCCGATGGCCGCCTCGGCGCGGGCGGTGAGTTCGGTGAGTGCTACGTCATCGAGCCGGCGCAGCACCAACACCTGGCAGCGCGAGAGCAGGGCCGCATTCAGCGCAAACGAGGGGTTTTCGGTGGTGGCGCCGATCAAAACCACCGTCCCCTCCTCCACCACCGGCAGAAAAGCATCCTGCTGGGCGCGGTTGAAGCGGTGGATTTCATCGACGAAGAGCAGGGTTCCGGTGCCGGTGCGTCGCCGCGCCACCGCCTCCTCGAAAACCCGCTTGAGATCGGCAACTCCCGAGAACACGGCCGATAATTGGTGGAAATGGAGCCCCGCCCGTTCGGCGAGCAGACGCGCGAGCGTGGTCTTGCCGACGCCCGGCGGGCCCCAGAGGATGAGAGAGGCGAGCGAGCCCTGGCGCAGCATGCGGGTGAGCGCGCCATCGGCGCCGAGCAGATGATCCTGCCCGACCACGTCTGCGAGTGTTTGCGGGCGCAGCCGGTCGGCGAGCGGGCGCGCGCCCTTGCCGCCGCGCGCCGCCCGCCCGGATGCCGGCGTCGGCGCTGGCGTCGGCGTGGGGCCAAAGAGATCCGGGGTTGGGATAGGTGCCACACCCGCGCTTTTAGCCAAGCCCGGGCGAGAGTTCCATGCCAGCGGGAGAAAGATCGATCCAGGAGAGATGTCCCCCCTTGCCGGCGCCGGTATCGAGGAACACCGCGCGCCCGCCCGCCGCCGAGCCGCGCGCATAAGGGCGGCCATCCTGGCTTCGGCGGTCATGGCCGCAATAGACGGTGAGGCCGGCGGGAATGCGATCGACCCAGCGCAGGCTGCGTTCGGGAAATCCGTCCGGCTGCATCCGCCCGGTCGGCTCGCCATAGAGTGCCCGCGCCAGGAGCCCGGTGACCCGGCCGCCGGCGAGCGGGATTTCGGCCGGCGTCGTCGTCAGCATCGCGTCATGAAAGCCGCCATGGACGAAAAACGCGGCGCCGATCCGAAGCCAGGCCGGGGCGCGGGCGATTTCGGCCAGAGCGCGCTCGGCGAGCGCGGGATCGAGCGCATCGAGCGTCGCTCTCGTTTCCGGCGCGAGATGAAGCGTGCGGCCGGCGAGCGCGCGGGCGAGGCGGAAATCGTGGTTGCCGAGCAGAAAGAGGCCGCGGCCTTCCTCGATTAGGCGGAACATCAGCCGCAAGACGCCGGCACTTTCCGGCCCGTGATCGGTGAGATCGCCGAGTTGGATGACGAAGCGCTCGGTTTCGGCGGCGAAGCGGAAGGCGTGGAGATCGCCGTGGACGTCGCCGACGATGCGAAGCGCGACGCCGGGCGGAATGGCCGGAATGTGGCTCACGCCGCCCGCCGTGGGAGCCCGGCGAAGGCAGCGAGCGCGCGGGCGCGGCCGCGCGCGAGATCGACGATCGGCTGCGGATAATGCCGCCCAAGCTCGACCCCGGCCGCGCTCAAGACCAGGGGCTGCGCCTCCCAGGGGGCGTGGATGACGTCGTCGGGGAGGGCCGCGAGTTCGGGGACGAAGCGGCGGACATAGGCGCCGTCGGGGTCGAATTTGCGGCCCTGGAGGACGGGATTGAAGATACGGAAATAAGGCGCGGCATCGGCGCCGCTGCCCGCAACCCACTGCCAGCTCGCGGCATTGGCGGCGAGATCGGCGTCGAGCAGCGTATCCCAGAACCACGCTTCGCCCGTCTGCCACGGCAGCAAGAGATGCTTGATCAGGAAGGAGGCGGCGATCATCCGCACCCGGTTATGCATCCAGCCCCAGCGCCAGAGCTGGCGCATCCCGGCATCGACGATCGGGATTCCGGTCTCGCCGCGCCGCCAGGCGGTGAGCGCGGCCGCGTCCTCGCGCCAGGGCATGGCGGCGAATTCGGGGCGGAGCGGTTGTTCGGGCAGGTGCTGATGATGCCAGAGGAGATCGGCCGAGAACTCGCGCCACAGCATTTCGTTGAGAAAACTCTGGCGGGATTTGCCCCCGCCGGGCGCGGCCCGGCTTGCGGCAAGCCAGACAAGGCGGGGTGAAATCTCGCCCCAATGGAGGTATGGCGAGAGCATCGAGGTGCTGGCATGGCCGGGGACATCGCGGTCGCGCCCGTAGGCGGGGAAGGTATTGGCGAGGAAATGTTCGAGCCGCGCCATCGCCCCGGCCGTGCCCGGTGTCCAGAGCGCGCGCATTTCGGCCGCCCAATCGGGGTGGACCGAGCGCAGCCGCCAGGCGGCGAGATCGTCGCCCGGAACGGCCCGCGGCAAGCCCGGGATCGCGGCCGGCGCGGGTAGTGCGCGGTCCTCGACGCCGAGCGCGTGGGCGGCGCGGGCAAACGGCGTGAACACCGAAAAATGGTGGCCGCTCTGGGTTTTGAGCCGCTCGGGCGCGAACAGAAATCGGGTTTCATGCTCGTGAAGCATGATCCCACGCGCCAAAAGCCGGGGCCGGAGATCGGCCATGACCGCGCGCAGCCACGGCTCGACCGCGCGCCCGCAATGGATTTCCGCCGCCCCCGTCTCCTCGGCGAGGCGGAGGATTTCCGCCGCCATCAGGCCGCGCCGCAAGACGAGGCGCGCCCCGCGCGCGGCCAGGCCCTCGGCCAGCGCGGCGAGACTGCCATGAAGCCACCAGCGCCCCGCCCCGCCGGGCGCCCATGGGCCAGGCGAGACGGTATCGAGAATGAAAACCGGAACCACGGGGCGGCCCGCGGCGATCGCGGCGCTGAGCGCCGGCTGATCAGCGAGGCGGAGATCCTGGAAAAACCAGACCATGGCCGGCGCCGTCATCACCCTCTCCTCTCCCCGCAAGCCGTGTTGCTCGCGATATGGGGTGAAACCGCGATTTGCCAGCCCCGCCGGCCGGTCATGCCGCCGATCACCCCGCCGATCACGCTGAGGTTCCGCTTGGCGCACCGCGCGCGGGCCGCAATAATCCCCCCATGCGAGAGCGGCGATGACGATTTTGCCCCATGAACTTACGCCCGCCCCCCCGGGATGGCGCATCCATCCGCTCGCCGCCGGGATCACGGCGATGGTGAGCGGGCAGCGCGCCATGCTGGCGGGGGCGCTCACGGCCGAGATCGACGCCCATTGGCTGGCGGCGCAGGCGGAAAGCGGTGGCGCCTTGTTCAATGGCGCGGTGCTCAGCGTCGATGAGATCACGCCCGCGCTGCTTCGCGGCCACATGACGGAATACCGCCGGGTGCTCGCCCAGCTTCGTGCGCCGGCGCTGTTCGAGGCCCTTCATCTCCGCCCGCTCGCGGTTTGCGGCGTCCTGCTCTCGCCCGATGGCGTCGTGCTCGGCCGGCGCCAGCGTGCTGCGATCTATCAATCCGGGATGTGGCAGGCGCCGCCCGCCGGCAATGTCGATGCCCGCGCGCTGCGGCCGAGCGGCGAAGTCGATTTGCGCTGCCAGCTTCTCACCGAGTTGCGGGAGGAACTCGGCCTGACCCGGGATGCCGTTCATGCCATCCGCCCGATCGCGCTCGTCGAGCACGGCGCAACCCATGTGCTCGATCTCGGCTTTCTCCTGACGACGCCGCTTCCCTTCACCACCATCGCCGCCATCCATGCTGGCGAGGGCAATGAGGAATACGACATGCTGCGCGTCGTCCCGCTGGCCGCCCTGTCCGATTTTCTCACCCGGATGGTGGCGGAGATCGTCCCCTCGGTGCCGATTTTCCTTGCTGCCGCCGGTCTGCTCGGCACCGCTGCGCGCTGAGCCGCATGCTGAGAAACATCGCGACCATCGGCGCGTGGACGGCGGCAAGCCGCGTGCTCGGCTTTCTCCGCGATATCCTGATCGCCGCCCTGCTCGGCGCCGGGCCGGTCGCCGATGCGTTTTTCGTTGCCCTCAAACTGCCCAACCTCTTTCGCCGCCTGTTCGGCGAGGGCGCTTTCAACGCCGCTTTCGTGCCCGCCTTCGCCGCGACCCTGGCCGGGGAGGGGGAGGCGCCGGCGCGCCGTCTCGCCGAGGAGGTGGCGAGCGTGATGGTGGTCTGGCTCGGATTTCTGACCGTGGTCGGGCTTCCCCTGATGCCGCTTCTGACGCGTCTCCTGGCACCCGGTTTCGCGGCCGACCCGGCGAAATTCGCGCTCAGTGTCACCCTCTGCCGGCTCACTTTCCCCTATCTGATGCTGATCTGCCTCTCGGCCCTGCTTTCCGGGGTTCTGAACAGCCTCCATCGCTTCGCCGCCGCCGCGGCAACCCCGGTCGTGTTCAATATCTGCCTCATCGGCGCGCTCGTTCTCGTCCCGCCGTCGTTTTTCCCGCGCGGAGAGGCGCTCGCGGTCGCCGTCACCATCTCGGGCATGGCGCAGCTCGGCCTCCTCGCGATCGCGCTTGCGCGCGCCGGCATGTCGCTTCACCTGCATCTTCCGCGCATGACGGCGGGGGTTAGGCTGGTGCTGAGGCGCATGGGGCCCGGCATTCTCGGGGCCGGGGTGACGCAAATCAACGTCGCCATCGACACCATCATCGCGAGCCTGCTGCCGGCCGGTACGGTTTCCGTGCTCTATTACGCCGACCGCGTGAACCAGCTCCCGCTCGGGACGATCGGCACCGCGGTCGGCACGGCACTCCTGCCGCTGCTCACCCGCCAGATCCGCGCCCATGCCATCGCCGAGGTCCGGGCGACACTCAATCAAGCGATCGCGTTCACGCTCGCGCTCACGCTGCCGGCCGCCTTCGCGCTCGCGCTGCTGGCCGAGCCGATCATGCTGGCCTTGTTCCGCCATGGCGCGCTCGGCGGGGCGGCGGCGGCGAAAAGTGGCGCGGCACTTGCCGCTTACGCTCTCGGCCTGCCGGCTTTCGTGCTGGTGAAGCTGTTTTCGCCCGGTTTTTTTGCCCGCGGCGACACCAAGACGCCGGTCAAGATCGGCATCATTGCGGTCGCGCTCAATCTCGCCCTCAACCTCGCGCTGATGCGCCCGCTCGGCTATCTCGGCCCGCCGCTCGCAACCAGCCTTGCCGCGTTCTGCAACGCCGGTCTTTTGGCGGCATTGCTCGCGCGCGCCGGCGATCTGCGCCCCGACCGGGCGTTTTTGGGGCGGATCGGCCGCGTTCTCGCCGCCTCGCTCGCCATGGCGCTGGCGCTCGCCCTCGCCCAGGCCGCCCTTCTCGGCGCCTGGCCGGCTCTCATGGCCAACCCGCTCGGCGCGATTGCCATGCTCGCGCTGCTGATTCCGTTCGGGCTGGCCTGTTACGGGATCGCCGGGCTCGGCCTCGGGGCCTTCACGCTGGATCTGCTGCGGGACATGCTACGGCGCCGCAGCCGGGTTTGAGGCACAACGGGAAACCCTGACCCTTGCGTTGCGCGCCATTTGTGCGCAGGCTTTCATGATCCACGGACTTTGTTGGTCCCGGTGGAGACGGCCGGGCGCGCATTACGGGTCAATGTCAGTCTGGATGAGGGCCTGCTCGCCCGGATCGACGACGTTTCCCAGCGCACCGGGCTGAGCCGCTCGGCCCTGCTCGCACGCGGCGCCCGCATGCTGATCGCGACAGAGCTGAATTCCTAGAGCATGGTCCGATCGTTTCCTCGGGGCGGCAGTGCCGCAGGCACTGCCCAAGATGACCCTTCGGAGAAAAGTTCTTTGGTTCTTTCTTTCAAGAAAGAACCATCTTTCTCCCTTCCCCCCGGAACCTACCCCGCAACCTCCGCCTCGCGTTCGGAGCCGTCCTCGCCGTCGGGGCCGGGGAGTGCCGGCGGCGCAAGCTCGACGAAGTCGAAATCGAGATTCTCGTCCTTCACGCTGACCTTGACCGCGCCCCCCTTGGCGAGGCGGCCGAACAGCAATTCCTCGGCGAGCGGCTTTTTGATGTGTTCCTGGATCACGCGCGCCAATGGCCGCGCCCCGTAGAGCGGATCGTAGCCGCGCTCGGCGAGCCATTCCTTCGCCGCCGAACTCAGTTCGATGGTGACGTTGCGGTCGGCGAGCTGGGCTTCGAGCTGCATGACGAATTTCTCGACGACGCGGGCGACGATCTCCGGCGTGAGGCCGGAGAAGGCGATGGTGGCATCGAGACGGTTGCGGAATTCGGGGGTGAAGAGCCGCTTGATCGCCTCCTCGTCCTCGCCGAGCCGGGTTTCGCGGCCGAAGCCGATTGCCGCGCGGGCGAGATCGGAGGCGCCGGCATTGGTGGTCATGATCAGGATGATGTTGCGGAAATCGACCGATTTGCCGTTATGGTCGGTGAGTTTGCCGTGATCCATCACCTGGAGAAGGATGTTGAAGAGATCGGGATGCGCTTTCTCGATCTCGTCGAGCAGCAGGACCGCGTGCGGGTGCTGGTCGATGGCGTCGGTGAGCAGGCCGCCCTGGTCGAAGCCGACATAGCCGGGGGGTGCCCCGATCAGGCGCGAGACCGAATGCCGCTCCATGTATTCGCTCATGTCGAAGCGGATCAGCTCGATCCCCAAAGTCGCGGCGAGCTGGCGCGCGACCTCGGTCTTGCCGACCCCGGTCGGGCCGCTGAAAAGATAATTGCCGATCGGCTTTTCCGTCTCGCGAAGGCCGGCGCGGGACAGTTTGATGGCCGCCGAGAGGGCTTCGATCGCACGGTCCTGGCCGAACACCATCGCCTTGAGATCGCGGTCGAGATTGCGCAGCGTCTCCTTGTCGTCGCTGGAGACGGATTTCGGCGGAATGCGGGCGATCTTGGCGACGATCTCCTCGACATCGCGGAGCGTCACCGTTTTGCGGCGCTTGTTCTCGGGGAGCAGCATGCGCGAGGCGCCGACCTCGTCGATGACGTCGATCGCCTTGTCGGGCAGCTTGCGGTCGTTGATGTATTTCGAGGAAAGCTCGACCGCGGCGCGGATCGCCTCGTCGGTATAGCGGACCTTGTGGTGCTTCTCGTAATTCGATTTCAGGCCGCGGAGGATTTTCACCGCGTCCTCGAGATTGGGCTCGTTCACGTCGATTTTCTGGAAGCGGCGGACGAGGGCGCGATCCTTCTCGAAATAGTTGCGGAACTCCTTATACGTGGTGCTGCCGATGCAGCGCAGCGTCCCCGAGGCGAGCGCCGGCTTGAGCAGGTTGGAGGCGTCCATGGCGCCGCCGCTGGTCGCCCCGGCGCCGATGACGGTGTGGATTTCATCGATGAACAGGATGGCGTCGGGGTGGTTTTCGAGTTCGGTCACCACTGCCTTCAGCCGTTCCTCGAAATCGCCGCGATAGCGCGTGCCGGCGAGGAGTGCTCCCATGTCGAGGGCGAAGATGGTCGCCTTGGTCAAGACCTCCGGCACGTCGCCCTCGACGATGCGCTTGGCCAGCCCCTCGGCGATGGCGGTTTTGCCGACCCCGGGGTCGCCGACATAGAGCGGGTTGTTCTTGGTCCGCCGGCAGAGGATCTGGATGGTGCGCTCGATTTCCATCTCGCGGCCAATCAGCGGGTCGATCTTGCCGGCGAGCGCTTTCTTGTTGAGGTTGACGCAGTAATTGGCGAGCGCGTCCTGGCCGCGCTTGCCGTGTTTCTCCTCGCGTTCGCTCTCGCCCTGCGCGTGCGGCTCGCCGCCGGCCGAGCCCTGCACCGGGCGCGAGGCCGAGCGACCGGGGGCCTTGGCGATGCCGTGGCTGATGAAATTGACCGCATCCAGCCGCGTCATGTCTTGCAGCGTCAGGAAATAGACGGCGTGGCTCTCGCGCTCGCTGAACAGGGCGACGAGGACATTGGCGCCGGTCACCTCGTCGCGGCCGGAGGATTGGACGTGGATCGCGGCACGCTGCACCACGCGCTGGAAGCCGGCGGTCGGCTTCGGGTCGCCGCGGCGGTCGGTCACGAGGCCAGAGAGATCCTTGTCGAGAAATTCGACGAGATCGGCGCGCAGCTTGTCGAGATCGACGCCGCAGGCGCGCAAGACCGTCGCCGCATCGGCATCGTCGGCAAGGCTCAGCAGGAGATGTTCGAGCGTCGCATATTCGTGGCGCCGCTCATTGGCGAAAGAGAGCGCCCGGTGAAGCGTCTGTTCCAGATTCCGTGAGAGCATGTCCGTTCAACGCTCCTTCGCTAGCCGAGGCCGAACCCGGCGGAGACGGCCCCGAGAACACATGGCTTCCGACGACACGTGGCTTCCGACAACACATGGCTTCCGACGACACGTGGCTTCCGACAACACATGGCCTTCGGCGGCGCACAAACGAGGTTACACAGGAAAATATTTCCAGACCATGACCGACGGCAAAAAATCTTCGTGTTCGCCCCTCCGCCGCACGACGCCGTCATTCCTTCTCGATCGTGCATTGCAGCGGATG
>JAKAQU010000101.1 GCA_021819535.1 Pseudomonadota bacterium
TCATCGCGCGATACATGTCCATCTCGGCGAACAGGCCTTGGTCTATTTCCAGGCGGAAAACCTCTCGGACACCGATATCGTCGGCCATGCCACGTTCAACGTGACGCCGGACAAGGCTGGCATCTATTTCAAGAAGATCCAATGCTTCTGCTTCACCGAGGAACGGCTTGAAGCACATAAGAAAATCGATATGCCGGTGACGTTCTTCGTCGATCCGCGCCTCGCCGAGGACCGTGGCACGGCGGATGTCGATCAGATCACGCTCTCTTATACGTTTTTCCGCTCGGCCCGCCCGGATGGTGCCGAGGATCTGGCGCGGTTCGGCAATGTCGCGAGTGCTGCCGCCGGCAAGACGCTGTTCGAGAGCCAGTGCGCCGGCTGCCACGGGATCGACACCGCCAAAGCCGGCCCGCCGCTCGGCGGCGTTTTCGGCCGGGCCGCCGGGAGTGCCTCGGGCTACCCGTATTCGCTGGCGCTCGCGCAATCGGGGCTGGTGTGGTCGGAGACGACGCTCGACCGATGGCTCGCCGGGCCGCAGACGCTGGTTCCTGGCGCTTTGATGCCGATGGCGGTTTCCGACGAATCGGCGCGGCGCGATCTCATCGCCTATTTGAAATCGCTTTCCGCGGCGCGTCAGAGCGGCGCCGGCGCGGCAAAGCCCGCGCCAGGGTGAGGCCGCAGGGGCGCAGGTTCCGGGGCTTTGCGACCCACGAAAACCGTATAATTTATATTATGGAAAGAAAAATCCGCCCAAAGATCCGGACAGGCTTGACCGGACGACCGCGACGGTGAATGGATTTGCGCCCCGAAGACGCTGCCTCAGGAGCGCGCCTCATGACCGATCCAACCCCAGTGATCGACCAACCCGCGGAGACGCCGGCCCGGTTCGATCTTTTGACCGAAAACCCGGTCTATAAGCCGTTCCGCTACCCTTGGGCCTATGACGCCTGGCTCACCCAGCAGCGCATCCATTGGCTACCGGAGGAAGTGCCGCTCGCCGATGACGTCAAGGACTGGCATCGGAACCTGACCGCGACCGAGCGGAATTTGCTGACGCAGATCTTCCGCTTTTTCACGCAGGCGGATGTCGAAGTTAATAATTGCTACATGAAGCATTATGCCCATGTTTTTAAGCCTACAGAAGTGCTTATGATGCTGGCCTCATTCTCCAACACCGAAACCATTCATATCGCCGCCTATAGCCATCTTCTCGATACGATCGGCATGCCGGAAATAGAATATCAAGCCTTTCTGAAATACAAGGAAATGAAAGATAAATTCGATTATATGCAGGAATTCAGCGTCACCGACAAATATCAGATCGCGCGCACCATGGCCGCCTTCGGCGCCTTTACCGAAGGGTTGCAGCTTTTCGCCTCTTTTGCAATTTTACTCAATTTTCCGCGCTTCGGCAAAATGAAGGGCATGGGCCAGATCATTTCGTGGTCGGTGCGCGACGAGACCCTGCATTGCCTGTCCATCATTCGCTTGTTCCGTAATTTCATCGCCGAAAACCCGGAACTTTGGACCCCGGCGCTGAAGACCGATCTCCTCGGGGTGTGCGCCACCATCGTCGCGCATGAGGACGCTTTCATCGATCTCGCTTTCGCCGGCGGGCCGGTCGAGGGGCTCGATGCGGCGGCGGTGAAGCGCTATATCCGTTACATCGCCGATCGCAGGCTTACGCAGCTCGGGCTCGATCCGCTCTACGCCGAGGGCAAAAACCCCCTGCCCTGGCTGGATGAAATGTTGAACGCGGTCGAACACGCCAATTTCTTCGAAAACCGTGCAACCGAATATAGCCGCGCCGCAACCACCGGAAGCTGGGAGGAGGCGTTCGCCGGCTGAGCCCCTGCCCTCGCCCTGGTTGCGGTCTGCCTTGCGGCGGCATTTCCTCTCGGGATCACTTCCAGGAAGGATGGCATGAAATTCCCGCTTCGTCTTGCGCTCTCCGGCGTTCTGATCCTGCTGGTGCTGGCCGGGGGGGTGCTCTGGCTGACCCGGCCCGCCCCCCCCACCGTTGCGGGGATCGCGCTTCCCGCCGGCACTGAGATCGGCGGCAAATTCGCCCTTGTCGATGATCAGAATAGACCGGTCAGCGATGAAACCTATCGCGGCCGGTGGCTTTTAATCTATTTCGGCTATACGTTTTGTCCCGATGTTTGCCCGACGACCTTGCAAACCATCGCCAACACCCTTGATAAAATGGGTAAGATAGGCGCCGGGGTGGTGCCGCTTTTCGTCACCATCGATCCGGCGCGCGACACGCCTTCCGTGATGGCGCGCTATGTCCACCAGTTCGATAGCCGCATCATCGGCCTCACCGGCACCGCGCAGCAGATCGCTGCGACCGCCAAAGCCTATCGGGTCTACTACCAACAGGAAACGCCCAAAGACGGAACGCCTTACACGATGGACCATTCCTCCTTCATCTATTTGATGGACCCCGAGGGCCATCTCGCCGCTCTGTTCGGTTCGCAAATCACCGCGGACGAACTCGCCGCCGCGATCGAACAAAAATTGGGGCAAGACAAGTGACTCCAGACGTGTTTTTATCCTGTCGACTCGGATCGTGGAAATGTGTCAGGCATAAACAAAACAGGCGAACTCATTGTGATCGATAGCAAGAACAACAGTAACAAACCCGATGGCAAACCCGAAGCCGACCTGCCGCGCTACAGCCGCAGGTTGTCAGACAAAATTCTGATTGCGTTTCACCACGCCTGCGATCAAGGGGATTACGAGATCGCGGAAAAGCTTCTCCATGTTCTGGAGCATATGCTGACACGCCGCCCCTCGCCCTCGGAGGGCAATCGCCGCCGCACGATCGAAAGCCTGGTCGCGGCGCATGAACGGCTGTGGATGCTCCGTCACCCCGAGCACCGCCCGGAATAGGAGGCGCCGGTCGACCACGCCCGGGCAACCCTTGCCAGCCGGCGCGGGAGGCCCGAGAAGATATCATGATGCGCTATGATCGGGCGATTCGGGCGTGCTGACCCTGCGGGTGATCCCTTGCCTCGACGTCAAGGACGGTCGGGTCGTCAAAGGCGTCAATTTCGTCTCGCTGCGTGATGCTGGCGATCCGGTGGAACAGGCGGCGGTCTATGATGCCGCCGGCGCCGACGAGCTGACCTTCCTCGATATCACCGCGAGCCACGAGAATCGCGACACCCTGCTCGATGTCGTCGCCCGCACCGCGGCCCGCGTGTTCCTGCCGCTGACCGTCGGCGGCGGCGTGCGCAGCGTCGAGGACATGCGCCGGCTTTTGCTCGCCGGCGCCGATAAATGCAGCATCAATTCCGCCGCCGTCGCGCGCCCGGAACTGGTGGCGGAGGCAGCGCGAAAATTCGGCAGCCAATGCGTCGTCGTCGCGGTGGACGCGAAACAAACCGCGCCCGAGCGCTGGGAGGTGTTCACCCATGGCGGGCGGCGCGCAACCGGGATCGATGCGGTGGGCTGGTGCGAGCACATGGCCGCCCTCGGCGCGGGTGAAATCCTCCTCACCAGCATGGATCGGGACGGCACCGGAAAAGGCTTCGACATCCCGCTTCTGCGCCGGGTTTGCGCGGCTGTTCGGGTGCCGGTGGTGGCCTCGGGCGGCGTCGGCACGCTGGCCCATTTCGTCGCCGGTGCCGAGGCCGGGGCAACCGGTCTTCTGGCCGCGAGCGTATTTCACTTCGGCACATTCCGCATCGAAGAGGTGAAGGACGCGCTCAAGCGCGCCGGATTCCCGGTGCGAAAACCCCGCGTACTCGCCTGAGGAAGCCGATCGATGGCCAAGCCGATCAAGAAAAAGAGCACTAAACCCTCGAAGACCAAGGTCGCCAAGGCGCCGGCGAAAAAACGCGGGCGCCGCGTCGGCACGGCTGCGCTCACGCCGCCGCCGCCGCTTGCCCTTGGTCTCAGCGCGACCGTGCTCGACCGGCTTTATGCCGTGGTGGCAAGCCGGCGCGATGCCGATCCCGCGGTCAGCCATTCGGCTCGCCTGCTTTCGCGCGGGCTCGCCAAGGTCGCACAGAAATTCGGCGAAGAAGCGGTCGAATGCCTGATCGAGGCAGTGGGCGGCAATCGTGACGCGTTGATCTCTGAAAGTGCCGATGTGCTTTATCATCTCCTCGTGCTCTGGGTCGCGAGCGGCGTGCATCCCGAGCAGGTCTGGGCGGAATTGCAGCGTCGCGAGGGTATCAGCGGGATCGCCGAGAAGGCCGCGCGGGGCGGCTCGGCGCGCAGCCTGCCGCTTGCTTTCGGCTTGCAGACGACGAAAATCCCCTGATCGGGATATTCCCTGATCGGGATATTCCCTGACCGAGGGCAAATTTTCGGGGCAAGGTTTGCGGCAAAGGAGAAAGACGATGCCGGTGAGCGGTCTTGGTGCCTATGACGACCAGAACATCTTCGCCCGTATCCTGCGCGGCGAAATCCCGTGCCGTAAGGTATTCGAGGATGAATTCGCGCTCGCGTTTCACGATATCGCGCCGCAGGCACCGATCCACGTCCTGGTGATCCCGAAGGGGCGCTTCGTCTCTTTTGCCGATTTTTCCGCCCATGCCGATGCGGCGGTGATCGCCGGTTTTTTCCGCGCCGTCGGCGCTGTGACCCGGCAATTGGGGCTGGAGGCGGAGGGCTATCGGTTGCTCGCCAATATGGGGCCGGCGAGCGGGCAGGAAGTGCCGCATTTTCATGTCCACGTCTTTGCCGGAAAGCCGCTCGGGCGAATGCTGGTGGCGCAGGACGCGGGACGATAGCGCGCGTTTGCGACAACACTCGCGTGCCACGCCTTCTCGACAATTTGGCGGCAACGGCAGCGCTCGGCGCGGCGCTCGCGGGCTGGCTCGCCCCTGGCCGCGCGCTGTTGCTCGACGGGCCGCTTGGCGCCGGCAAGACGACGCTCGCCCGCGCCGTGCTGCGCACGATGAGCAATGATCCAGCGCTCGACGTGCCAAGCCCGAGCTATACCCTCGTCCAGAGTTACGAGACGGCGCGCGGGCCGGTGCATCATCTCGATCTCTGGCGCATCGCAGGCCCGGCCGGGCTGATCGAACTTGGTTTCGAGGAGTGGCTCGCCGATATGCTGATCATCGAATGGCCGGACCGCCTCGGCCCGCTCACGCCGCCATGCGCGCTCACGATCACGCTTCTGTCAACTGGGCCGAAGAGCCGTCTCGCCACCATCACCGCGCCTGCCGAGGCGCCTTTCGCATGACGCCGCCGCCCGCCGCCACGGATTTTCTCGCGGCACACGGCTTTGCCGCGGCCGCGATCGAGGCGCTGCCCGGGGATGCCGGGTTTCGCCGCTATTTCCGCCTCCATCGCGGCCCGCGCCCCGCACTTCTCCTCGCGGCGCCGCCGGATCGCGAGGATCTCGGCCCCTTTTTGCGTATGGCGGGCATCCTCAGAGAGGGCGGGCTCAGCGTTCCCGCGATCCTTGCCGCCGATCCCGCCCATGGTCTCGCCTTGATCGAGGATTTTGGCGAGCGCCTTTATGCCGGGGTTCTGACGGAAGCCAACGCCGAAGCTCTCTACGACGCCGCGACCGACGCGCTCGCAACACTTCAGGCGCTCCCGCCGCCGGCCGATCTTCCGCCCTGGGACAAAGCGGCGATGGCCGGCGCCGCGGCGGCGACGTTTCTCGACTGGTGGTGGCCGGCCAGTTTCGGCGCGCCCGCCTCGCCCGCACTCCGGGACGAATTCATGGCCGCGCTCGCCTCCCTCCTCGCCCCGCTCGCCATGGCGCCCGCCTGTCTCGTTCATCGCGATTACTTCGCCGGCAATCTCTTCTGGCTCGCCGAGCGTGAGGGGGTGAAGAAGGTCGGCGTCATCGATTTTCAGGACGCGGCGCGCGGCCATCCCGCCTATGACCTCGTCTCGCTGGTCGAGGATGCGCGGCGCGATCTGCCGGCGGGAATCGCCGAACGCGAAATCAGGCGTTTTCTTGGCGCGCGCCCCGATCTCGATCCCGGAGCGTTTCGCGCCGCGTGCGTGGCCCTCGCCGCGGTGCGCCATCTGCGCGTGGCCGGGCTCTGGGTCCGGCTTGCGTTGCGCGATGGGAAACCCGGCTATTTGGTCCATGGCCCGCGCACCTGGGCGCGACTCGCGGCAGCACTCGCCCGGCCGGAAGCGGCACCGCTCGCCGCTTTCTTCGCTCGCCACGTCCCGCCCGAGCGGCGCGGCAGCCCCGCACTCGCCGCGGCATGAACAGGCCGCCTCCCCCGCTCGCCCCCCGCACCGCCATGGTGCTGGCCGCGGGGCTAGGCCAACGCATGCGCCCGCTGACGGCGGAGACGGCCAAACCGCTGCTTCCGCTCGCCGGCCAGTCGCTGCTCGATCACGCGCTCGATCGCCTTGCCGGTGCTGGCATGGAGCGGGTGGTGGTCAACGGTCACTGGCAGGCCGAACGCCTGCGCGCCCATCTCGCCGCGCGCATTGCGGGGCCGGAGACGGTGTTCCGCCACGAGCCCGATCTCCTGGAGACCGGGGGCGGCGTTCTCGCGGCACTCAAGGAGGGGCTGTTCGGGCCGGAGGTTGCGGCCGGCAGCCCGTTTTTCATCGTCAACGGCGATGCTTTCTGGCTCGACGGGCCGCGCCCGACGCTTGCCCGGCTGGCCGAGGCCTGGGTGGATGCGGAAATCGACGCCCTTCTTCTCTGTCATCGCACTTCGCAGGTCACGGCCGAGGTCGGCGCCGGGGATTTTCTGATCGATCCGTGGGGGGTCGCGCGCCGGCGGGGGGCCCGCGAAATCGCGCCCTACGTGTTCGCCGGCGTGCAGATGGTTTCGCCCCGGCTATTCGCGATCGTCGGCGAGGATTGGCCAGCCAGGTTTTCGATGAACCGGCTCTGGGACCACGCACTCGCTTTGGGGCGCTGCCGCGCTCTGGTCCATGACGGTCTCTGGTTTCATCTCTCGACGCCCGCCGATCTCGCCGCCGCCGAAATCGCGCTCCGCCGCCCGGCGATGGGTGCGGCGCGGTGAATCTGTTCACCATCGACGCCGACATCCCGTTTCTCGACACGCTCGCCGCGTCCTGGCTCGATGCGGCACAAGGTGAGCCGGCGCGCGTCGCCGATGGCGTGATCCTGCTTCCGACCCGCCGCGCGGCACGTGCGCTCGCGGAGGCTTTTTTGCGCGAGAGCGGGGGAAAACCGCTCCTGCTGCCGCGCATCATCGCCTTCGGCGCGCTCGACGAAGCCCCGCTCGCGCTCGCCGGCGCGCTCGATCTTCCGCCCGCGGTCTCGCCGATGCTGCGCCTCGCTCATCTGACGCGCCTGATCCTTGCCCTCGACGGCGCATCGGGGGCGCCTCGCCTCGCCGAGCGCGCCTGGCCGCTCGCGATCGAACTCGCAGCCTTAATGGACGAGGCCGAGCGCGAGGAGGTCGATCTCGAACAGGCCCTGCCGCGCGCCGCGGCTTCGGAATTCGCCCGCCACTGGCAGCAGACGCTCGATTTTCTTGCGATCATCACCCGCGCCTGGCCGCAATGGCTCGCCGAGAACGCGCTGATGAACCCGGCGGCACGCCAAGTCGCCCTGATCGAGGCGCAAGCGGCGGCCTGGCGCGGCGCGCAACCGGCGACGCCGATCTGGGCCGCGGGCGGCACCGGCGGCATTCCGGCGGTGGCGCGCCTCCTCGGCGTGGTCGCGAATCTGCCTTTGGGGCGCGTTGTGCTGCCCGGCTTCGATCCCGCTGTCCCCGCCGAGGAAGAGACTGAATTTCCTCCGGAAACCCACCCGCAAGCGGGCATGCATCGCCTCCTCGCCGCGATCGGGGCGGCGCCGGGCGATGTGCGCCCCTGGCCCGTTGCGCGCGCACCGCTCGCCCCCGGTCGCGCCGCCCATCTTGCCCAGGCACTGCTCCCCGCTGCCGCGCTCGATCGCTGGCGCGAGGGCGCGATCGCCGAAATGGCCAATGTCTCGCGCCTCGAAGCCGCCGATGAGCATCAGGAGGCGCAGGCGGTCGCGCTCATTCTACGTGGCGCGCTGGAGCAGCCGGGGGCACGGGCGGCGCTGGTGACACCGGATCGCGATCTCGCCTCCCGGGTTGCAACCGAACTCGCCCGCTATGGCGTCATCGCCGATGACAGCGCCGGCGAGCCGCTCTGTGAAACCCCGCCTTCGGTGTTTCTCCGCCTCCTCGCCGCGGCCTGGAGCGAGGATCTGGCCCCGGTTCCGTTGCTCGCGCTGCTCAAGCATCCCTATGCCGCAGCCGGCCTTGCGAGCGAGGTGGCCCGGGCGCTCGCCCGCGCGCTCGAAGGTGCTGCCTTGCGCGGCCCGCGCCCGCCGGGCGGGATCGTCGGATTGCGGCGTGCCGTGGCCGACCTGGCAGAGGGCGAGGCACTCCGGGATTTCATCGAGCGCATCGCCGATGCGCTCGCGCCCCTGCTTCGGCTCGGCGCGGCATCCGGGCCGGTCGCCGCCGATGCTTTGTTCGCCGCCCTGATCGAGGCCGGCGAGGCGCTCGCCGCGACCGATACCGAAGCGGGTGCCGCGCGGCTCTGGGCTTTCGAGGAAGGTTCGGCGCTCGCCGATCTGTTCGCCGAGGCGCTGGAGGCGCTGGCATTGCTGCCGCCGCAGCCTGCCGCAACGCTTCCCGGCCTGTTCGATGCCCTCCTCGCCGGCGCGGTGGTGCGCTCGCGCCGCGCGGTGCGCGGGCACGAGGGGGCGGAACATCCGCGCATCTTCATCTGGGGGCTTCTGGAGGCGCGGCTGCAAAGTGCCGAGGTGATCGTGCTCGGCGGGCTTGCCGAAGGGGTCTGGCCGCCGAGCGTCGATCCCGGCCCCTGGCTCAGCCGGCCGATGCGTGCCGCGATCGGGCTTGCGAGCCCGGAAGTGGCGATCGGCCAGAGCGCGCATGATTTCGTCATGGCCGCGTGCAGTGCGCCGATGGTGGTGCTTTCCTGCCCACGCCGGCGCGAGCGCGCCCCGGTGGTGCCGGCGCGCTGGCTCACGCGGCTCGACGCGATGTTCGACCCGCCACTTCCGCGCCACCCGGCGGCGGAATGGGCAACCCTGCTCGATCAACCGAACGGGCCGCCGCGCCCGGCATCCCCCCCCGCGCCGTGCCCGCCCGCGACACTCCGCCCGCGCCGCCTCACGGTTACCCACACCCAAACCCTCA
>JAKAQU010000102.1 GCA_021819535.1 Pseudomonadota bacterium
GGGCTGTTCGCCAATCCGGAGGCGGGTGGACGGCTCGATGACACGGTATTCGACTTGTTCCCGATGCTGCGTGATCACCTGCATCGTCCGGGGGGAAATCTTTCCGGCGGGCAGCAGCAGCAACTGGCGATCGCGCGCGCTTTGCAGACGGCGCCGAAAATTATCCTGCTCGATGAGCCGACGGAGGGGATCCAGCCGAATATCGTCGAGGAGATCGAGCAGATCATCATTCGTCTCAATCGCGAGCGCGGCATCAGCATCATTCTGGTCGAGCAGAACGTGGCGTTTGCGCGCGAGGCATCGCAGCGCTTCATCATCATGGAAAGAGGCGGGGTTGCCGCGTCCGGCGGCACGACCGATCTGACCGACGCGTTGGTCCATCGTCATATGGCGGTGTGACTGTCGAGCCGAACCGGCTTCCTATGCGACGTGCACAAGAAAGGACAGCGACATGCTTCATGGCGACATATCAAGCAGTAACGACACGGTTGGCGTTGCCGTGGTGAACTACAAAATGCCGCGGCTTCACACGCGCGCCGAGGTATTGGCGAATGCGCGAAAGATCGCCGACATGGTCAAGGGAATGAAAATTGGCTTGCCCGGCATGGATCTGGTGATTTTCCCCGAATACAGCACCCACGGGATCATGTACGATTCCAAGGAGATGTATGAAACCGCGTCCGCCGTTCCAGGCGAGGAGACGGAGATCTTTGCCGAGGCCTGCCGCAGCGCGAAAGTATGGGGCGTGTTTTCGCTGACCGGCGAACGCCACGAGGAACATCCGCACAAGGCGCCCTACAACACCCTGATCCTGATGAACGACAAGGGTGAAATCGTCCAGAAATATCGCAAGATCATGCCGTGGGTGCCGATCGAAGGCTGGTATCCGGGCAATTGCACCTATGTGTCCGAAGGGCCAAAGGGCCTCAAGGTCAGCCTCATCATCTGCGACGACGGCAATTATCCCGAGATCTGGCGCGATTGCGCGATGAAGGGCGCCGAATTGATCGTGCGCTGTCAGGGCTACATGTACCCGGCCAAGGATCAGCAGGTTCTGATGGCGAAGGCGATGGCGTGGGCCAACAATGTCTATGTTGCGGTCGCCAACGCCTCTGGTTTCGATGGCGTTTATTCCTATTTCGGCCACTCGGCGATCATCGGCTTCGACGGCCGCACCCTCGGCGAGTGCGGCGAGGAGGATTACGGCATCCAGTATGCGCAGCTCTCGAAATCGCTCATCCGCGATGCACGACGCACCATGCAGTCCGAAAATCATCTCTTCAAGCTGCTGCATCGCGGCTATACCGGCATGATCAACTCGCGCGAGGATACGCGTGGCGTCGCCGCTTGCCCCTATGATTTCTACAAGCAATGGATCAATGATCCGGACGCGACGCGCGAGATGGTGGAAGCGCTGACCCGCCCCACCGTCGGCACCGAGGAATGCCCGATCGAAGGCATTCCGCACGAAGCGGCGACCCATCGCTGACCTCGCGGCGCGGCGGGCCCGCCCGCCGTGCCCTCATTCGCACCCGAACCTCCGTGAGTGGATCGCCGATGACGCTCGCCGAATATTTCATCACCGCCGAACCCTATTACCGCGCCGTCGGCGATGAGATCGCGCTGTTCGAGGCGGCCTATGCGACGCGCATGCCGGTGATGCTGAAAGGGCCGACCGGCTGCGGCAAGACGCGCTTCATCGAGCACATGGCGTGGCGTCTTGCCAAACCCATCCTCACCGTTGCCTGCCATGAGGACATGACCGCCTCCGATCTCGTCGGCCGCTATCTCCTCGACAGCAACGGTACCGTCTGGCATGACGGGCCGCTCACCCTCGCCGTCCGGCATGGCGCGATCTGCTATCTCGACGAGATCGTCGAAGCGCGGCAGGATACGACGGTGGTGATCCACCCCTTGACCGATGATCGCCGCGTCCTCCCGCTCGAGAAAAAGGGCGATCTGATCCCGGCGCATCCTGATTTCCAAATCGTGATTTCCTATAACCCCGGCTATCAGAGCGTCCTCAAGGATCTCAAAGAATCAACGAAACAGCGTTTCAGCGCGATCGAATTCGGCTATCCCGCGGCGGCGATCGAAGCCGAGATCGTCATGCACGAGGCCGGCATCGGCGCCGGGGACGCGGCCCGGCTGGTCGCGATCGGAGAGCGCTCGCGCCATCTCAAGGGTCACGGGCTGGAGGAGGGGGCCTCGACGCGCATGCTGATCCATGCCGGGCGCCTGCTCGCCAAGGGCATTTCGATGGAAGCTGCGTGCCGGGTCGCGCTGATCCTGCCGATCACCGACGATCTGGATATGAGGGAGGCGCTGTCCGCCGCGGTCGGCGCCTGTCTCTGAACCTCGGGCCGGCGGCGCCGATGGACGCGGTGCGGGAGGCGCTCGATCTCGTCCGGCCGCAGGTGGCGCGGGCTTTCCCGGGCGCCTTGGCCGAGGATTTCGCGCGCGCCTGCCGCGAAGTGGCGAGCGAGGCTCCCCCCGGCCTCGTCCTCGCCTATGCCCGGGGTGCGCCGGCAATGGTGCCGTTCGTCGGCCGGGAGGCGGCGCTGGCGCTCGCCGGCATGGTGGCCGAGGTCGCGCGGGCGGCGGGAAATCATGCAGCACTCCTGCTCGCCGGTGCCGCACCCATCGCCGCCCGCATGACCGCCGATGCCGCCGCCTTCGCCATCTGGCTTCGCGCGATCGTGGCGCTCGCCGAGGCGGGGGCGGGCCCGGTGGTTTCGGTGCTTGGCCGGACCGAATCCCTGCTCGATGATCTCGGCGCGGCGGGGTTCGCGCGCTGGGTGCGGGAAGGGCTGCGGGCGACCGAGGCGGCGCCGGAAGGACGGCACGCGTTCTTCGTCGGCGACAGCGCCGCCGGCCGCGCGGCCCAGGCCCGGGCTGCGGGGGAAATCGGTCTCGCCGCTCTCGATCGCGGGCTCGGGCTTTTTGCCGCGGCACTGTGGGGCGAGATGCCGATGCTGCAAGCCGCCGCGCCGGGCGCCGATGGCCGCCAGCGCCGCACCAGTTTCATGGGCCCCGTGGTCCGTCTGCCGCCGGCCTTTCGCGGTGTTGCGGCAGAGGACGCGGTGCTTCTCTATCGCGCGTCGGTCGCGCACGTGATGGCGCATCGCCGCTTCGGTGGCCCGCGCTTTCCGGTCGGCGGCCTGAAGCCGCTGCAGATCGCGTTGGTCTCGCTGATCGAGGATGCGCGCGTCGAGCATCTGGCGATGCGCGCGCTCCCCGGCCTCCGCCGCCTCTGGCTGCCCCATCACGTCGCCCGCCCCGAGGGGGTGCTGAGTGCATCGTCCCTCCTCGCCCGTCTCGCCCGGGCGCTGATCGATCCGGCCTATGAGGATGGCAATCCCTGGGTCGAGAAGGGCCGGCGCATGGTTGCGGCCGCCTCGCCCGAGGATCCGGCGGCCAGCCGGCGGATCGGCAATCTCCTCGGCAATGATCTCGGTCAGATGCGGGTGCAGTTCAATCCACGCACCCATGTGGTGGAACCGCTCTATCGGGACGATAATCTCGGCCTCTGGGATTTCGACGATGGCGGAGAGAGCGATCTCGATGCCGAGGCGCTGCCGCAGCCGGCGCGGCATGTCGGCGAGGCGGCCGGGCCGTCGCCGTCAGAGACGCGCGCGGCCGAGGCGGGCCGGGCCCGCGCCGTGGCAGAAGAGAGCGAAATCGGCATCCCGGTCGCCCGCTATCCAGAATGGGACCATCTGATCCGGGCCGCGCGGCATGACTGGACGACGGTCGTGGAATACGCGCCACCGGCCGCCGATCCCCATGCCCTGGCGGCGCTGCTCGGCCGCGACCACGTGTTGCTGGAGCGGATCGCCGCCCTCATCCGCGCCGCCCGGATCAGCCGCCCGCTGCGTCTGCGGCGTCAGGCGGAGGGCGAACAGTTCGATCTCGACGCCGCCCTCACCGCCGCGATCGACCAGAGGGCCGGGCTCACCCCGGATCCGCGCCTCTATACCCGCTTCGTGCGGCGTGCGCGCGATCTCGCCACTTTGCTGCTGCTCGATGCGTCCCGCTCGACCGATGATCGCATCCCCGGAACCACGCGGCGTGTGCTCGACCTCGAGGTCGAGGCGGCGGCGCTGTTCGGCCGCGCCCTCCAGCGTGTCGGCGATCCGTTCGCGATCCGCGCCTTCTGCTCCAACCGGCGGAGCGACGTGCGCTATTACCGCATCAAGGAGTTTCAGGAGCCCTATGACACCGGGACCGAACGGCGTCTCGCCGGGCTCGGCGGGCAATATTCCACCCGCATCGGTGCGGCCCTCCGCCATGCCGGGGCGGAACTCGCCGCCCGCAGCACCTATCGTCGGCTCCTCCTCGTCGTCACCGATGGCGAGCCCTCCGACATCGACGTGGTCGATCGCCGCTATCTCGCCGAGGATGCCCGGCGCGCGGTCCAGGATCTCGCCCGTCGCGGGATCGACGTGTTCTGCGTCGGGCTGGACGGGGGCGGCGAAAACCATCTTGCGCGCATTTTCGGAGCCCGCAATGTGCTCCATATCGGCCGGCTGGAGCGGCTGCCGGAGAGTCTCGCGAAACTCTATTTCCGTCTGACCGGGGGCTGACCCGCTATCAGGTTTCCAAAGGCATTACCTTTGCTGGGGGCTGGGGGCTGGGGGGCTGTGGCAAAGCCCCTGCCCTGATCACTGATGGGAAACCTTCATCGTTTTTGACACATCCTAACTCGCTGTCGCCGTTGGATCGATCCAGCCGACATGGCCATCCTCGCGGCGATAGACGACGTTGAGTTCGCCGGTTGCGCTGTTACGGAACATCAGAACCGTCTGGTCTTCGAGATCCATGCGCATCACCGCCTCGCCCACCGAGAGCAGGTTGATCTCGGCAGGGGTTTCGGCGATCACGGTCGCATAGGCGATGGCAGAGGTCTCGCCCGTCGTGCCATCGCCCTCGGTTTCCTCCTCCTCGCGCAACACATAGCGCCGCGCCGCTTCCGGGCGGGCGCGATGGGCGAGATCGCGGGCGTGCTCGTTGACGCGCCGGCGATAGCGGCGGAGGCGCTTGGCGATATGCTCGGCGGCATCGTCGAAGGCGGCATGCGCGTCCGCTGCTTCGCCTTCGGCCCGCAGAATGAGGCCGCGCCCGGCGTGGAGATTGATATCGCAGGTGAAAAAGCTGCGCGCGCGGCCAAAGGTGACATGCGCATCGAGCGCACGGTCGAAATATTTCCCGGCAATCACGCCGAGCTGCTCCGTCACCCGCAGACGCAGTGCATCTGACAATTCCACTTGCTTGCCCGAAACCGTGATCTGCATCGACCTCACCCTTTCACCAGGTTATTTTCTTAAGATATAAGAACGCGCGCGCGGAATCCGAAGATATCCCTATACCATCTCCGCCTTCTCCCGCCGGCGCTGGACAGAGCCCGGAATCCGCAGCGCCTCGCGGTATTTGGCCACGGTTCGGCGGGCGATGTCCACGCCTTCGCGTCGTAAGGCGGCAACCAGCGCGTCGTCGGAGAGGATCGCGTCCGGCCGTTCGGCCTCGATCAGCGCCCGGATGCGGTGGCGGATCGCCTCGGCGCTGTGGCTTTCGCCGCTGGTGCCGGCAATCGCGGTGGTGAAGAAATATTTCAGCTCGAACGTGCCACGCGGGGTCGCCATGTATTTATGGGCGGTGACACGGCTCACCGTGCTCTCGTGCAACTCCACGGCGCTCGCGATATCGCGGAGAATGAGCGGGCGGAGGTGGGAAATGCCGTGGCGGAAAAAACCGTCCTGCTGGCGGACGATCTCGGCCGCGACCTTGAGGATGGTCTCGGCGCGCTGGTGCAGCGATTTGACCAGCCAGTTCGCCGTTTGCAGCTTTTCGGCGAGAAAGCCGCGCGCCTCCTCGCCGCGGCGGGTGCGGGCGAGGATGCGCGCGTGCAGCCCCTGATTGACCAGGATGCGCGGCATGGTGTCGGGGTTGAGTTCGATCAGCCAGTTCTCATCGGGGGTTGCGCGCATCAGGAGATCGGGGAGGATCGGCGTCGCCGGCGCCTCGTCGAACCCGGCGCCGGGTTTGGGATCGAGGGCGCGGATTTCGGCGATCATGTCGGCAAGATCCTCGGCATCCACGCCGCAGATGTCCATCAGCTGCCGCAGATCGCGCCGCGCGAGCAGATCGAGATGGTCGAGCAGTGCCGCCATCGCCGGGTCGAGCCGGTTGCGCTCGGCGAGCTGTACGGCGAGGCACTCGGCGAGCGAGACGCAAAAAAGCCCGGTCGGGTCGAAGCGTTGCATGCGCGAGCGCACGCTCTCCACCCGATCGAGGGCAACGCCGAGCGCCTCCGCGATCGCCGACGGCGCGACCGGGAGCCGGCCAGAGGGGTCGAGGAGGGCGATGAGATGGGCGCCGATCAGCCGTTCGGCGGGATCGGCGAAGGAGAGCCGCAATTGCTCGCCGAGATGCTCGCGCAGGCTGCTTGGGCCGGCGGTGAGGCTGTCGATGCCGCGTTCGTCCTCGGAAAAATCGAGTGCCCCGCCCCGCCCCCCTGGCCCCACCCGGTCATAGCCATCGGCGCTGCCGCCGCGATCGAACCACTCCGCCGCCTCGGCATCGAGGGGGGCGGCCGCCTCGCTCGGCAGCGTGCCGGCGACGCTGATTTCCGTCGTGAGGCGGGAAAGATCGGTCTCGTCATGCCCGACCACCGCGACCACCTGATCCGGCGCCGGCCGTTCGCCGCCGTCACTCTCGCCGCGCTCGTCGCGCTCAAGCAGGGGGTTGCGCTCCAATTCCTCGGCAACGAAGGCGCTCACTTCGAGGTTGGAAAATTGCAACAGCTTGATCGCTTGCCGCAATTGCGGCGTCATCACCAGCGATTGCGATTGGCGCAGGTCAAGACGCGGGCCGATCCCCATGTCGCGACCCTAAAGGCTAAATCTTTCGCCGAGGTATACGCGCCGCACGTCTTCGTGCGCCACCACCTCCTGCGGCTGGCCCTCCATCAACACCTGGCCGTCATGCATGATATAGGCGCGATCGATCACTTCCAGCGTCTCGCGGACATTGTGGTCGGTGATCAGGACGCCGATGCCGCGATCCTTGAGATGGGAGACGAGATCGCGGATTTCGCCGACCGCGATCGGATCGATGCCAGCGAGCGGTTCATCGAGCAGAATATAGCTCGGCTGGGTCGCAAGCGCGCGCGCGATCTCGAGGCGCCGCCGCTCGCCGCCGGAGAGCGCGAGCGAGGGGGTGCGGCGGAGATGGCCGATGCCGAATTCGGCGAGCAGTTCATCGAGCATCTGATCGCGCCGATCCTTCAGCGGCTCGACCACTTCGAGCGCCGACATGATGTTCTGCTCGACATTGAGACCGCGAAAAATGCTCGCTTCCTGCGGCAGATAGCCGATGCCGAGCCGCGCGCGGCGATACATCGGGAGGCCAGTGATCTCGTTGCCGTCGAGCCGGATGGAGCCGGTATCGGGGTGGACGAGGCCGACGATCATATAGAATGTCGTCGTTTTGCCGGCGCCGTTCGGGCCGAGCAGGCCGACCGCCTCGCCGCGCCGGACCGAGATCGAGACATTCCGCACCACCGGGCGTTTCTTGTACGTTTTGCCGAGACCGCTCGCGGTCAAGCCGATCTGACCCTGGACGACGCGAAGCTCGGTCATGGCGTTGCTGCCTTGGCCGGCGCCGTGGCTGGCGTCTCGGAGGCTTTGCCGGTTTCTTTCCGCGTATCGTCCTTGGCGCCCTTCTTGCCCGCATCGGTCTTGGCGGTGCCGTTCTCGTTCTGAGTGGGCATGATCAGCCCGTGGACGCGCTGATCGGTGCTGGAGAGCATGGTCGAGACCCCGGTTTTCATATCGACGTCGGCGGCAACGCCATTGACCTGGTTATCCCCGCGCGTGACACGCACATTGCCGATGACACGGGCCTTGCCGGTATCGGGCAGATAGACGCCGCGATCACCATAGACGGTTTCGGTCACGGTTCGGAGATCGACATTGCCATAGGCCTCGACACGTTTGAGCTTGCCCGAGGCGGCTTGCAGCTCGTCCTGCTGCTGGCCGGGCTTGGGCGGCGGTTGCGGCGCCGGCGCGGCTCCCGCCGGCTGCTGGTCCGGCGCCACCGAGTAGGAGACCAGCGTGTCGGCGGCGATCCGCCGCCCGTCGCTGGTGACGACGACGGCCTTGCCGCGGGCGATCGAGATCCGGCTCTGCGAGTAGTATTCCATGCTGTCGCGCGACGTCACGACATCCTGCGGCGTGGTCAGCTTGAGCGCATGACCGGTCAGGATCAGCACCGCCTGGTCCATGTCATAGACGCCCTTGTCGCCCCAGGCCTGATCGGTCGCGGTGAAGATATGCACATGCCCGATGGCTTCGAGGCGGTAGATCTCGTTGCCGCCGCTATCATCGCTGCCCGGCGCCGTCGGATCGCCCGGCTTGGGCGGAGCCCCGCCCGGTGCCGGGGCGGCGGCGGCCGGCTGGGTTGCGATTTTTTGCGCCCCCGGCGCGGCGTTGGCGGCCGTGCCAGCGGGGGGTGCCTTTTTACGATAATGCGCGATCAGGACATCGGCGGTGACGGTGACATTGTCACGCACCGCGACGGCATCACCGCGCGCGACCACCTCCTGGTCGTTCTGGCGCCAATCCATGCCGTCGCGCGCCGTCACCGTGATCGGCCCGCCATGCGACATGTCGATCGGCTGCGCATGGGCGAGACCGCCGATCGCGGCGAGCAGCAAGGCGAGGCCCAAAATCCGCCAAGACGCTTTCATCTCAATGTCCCGCCTGAGCTTGTCCCGCCTGAGCTTGTCCCGCCGGGGCTTGTCCCGCGGGCGATGATCCCGCCGGCGATGATCCCGCTGGCGATTGCGGGCGGTTGTTCAGAACCAGCCGCGCCGGGCCGACGAACTGGATCACCGCACCCTTGTCGACGAGCGCGAAGCCCATGGCGTCCAGCGTTCCGAACGGGCCTTCGGCATTGGTGACATCATTGCTCGCCCCGGCGCCGGCGCGCAGATCGATCGGA
>JAKAQU010000103.1 GCA_021819535.1 Pseudomonadota bacterium
TCCGATCTTGGCGCACGTCCTGGATCATCGGCCAGCCGGCGACCTCGAACGGGGCCGGGTCGATGATCGAGCCGGTGCGGCGCTTGGGCACGAGACCGATCGGTGTGACGCCGGCGGCCTTGGCGACCGCATCGCCCCAGGCACCGGCGGCATTGACGATGACCGGGGTGGTGAACAGCGCGCCGCCCTCCGTCGCCACCCGCCACAGGCGGCCGACCCGCGTGATCGCGGTTGCGCGCGCGTCGAGCGCGAGCGTGCCGCCGGCGCGGCGGAATTGGCGAATGAACCCCTGATGCAGGGCCGCGACGTCGATATCGAAGGCGTCGTCCTCGATCGCGGCACCGATGGCGTAGTCGGGGCGAAGCGCGGGCACGCGGCGCGCCACCTCGGCCAGCGCGACCTCTCGCACCCCCTCGCCCGCGCTGAGGAGGGTTTTTAGCGCCGCCTCCTGCTCGGCCGGGGCGAGGAAGAGCACGGAGCGGCGATGGGCGAGCGGGTGATCGGCGAAGCCGGGCGGGGGGTTATCGAAAAATCCGCGCGAGAGCCGGGTCAGGGTGCGGACGTCGCGCGGCCCGTAATTGAGGATCCAAATCGCCGCCGAACGCCCGGTGCTGTGATAGCCGGGCGTCGCCTCGGCCTCGATGAGGGCGATCCTGCGCCCATCCCCGGCCTCGGTCAGCGCCGCCGCCGCGGATGCCCCCGCCATGCCGGCGCCGATGACCAGGATGTCCACCTGTTGTTCGTCCATGGCGCAAGGTTTCATGCCGCGGGACGGATTGGCAAGGGCCCTCTCGCCGATGCGACGCCGGGGCTGCGGCATCGCAACAAAACTGTCATGAAAATGACACGAAAACGAGCGCGGTTTCGCGCCTGCGAACGCGCTAAACACTCCCGCCGGGGGAGTTTTCTCTCGCTTCCAGAATGACCTCGTCGCGGGAAAAACGCCAGCGCCTGGCTTTCACTTTTTCGTGCCTCATGGAGATCTCGATGCGCGCTGCCGTTCTTGGATGCCTTGGTCTCTTGGCCGCAGCCTGCCCGGGCGCGGCCTTTGCCCAGCCACAGACCGCCGGAGGGTCGAGCGCTGCCGCCAATCAGGCGCTGCCGGTGGTCGCGCAGCCGGCGGCCTCGGCCAATTCGCTCGATATCCACACGCTTCGCGATCTCTTCGCGACGTGTACGCTCCGCAACGACAACCCCTATTATGTCGCGGCGACCAGCCTTTGTGCCGGCTATGAGGCGGCGGTGCTCGATTTCCATCTTCTCGATACGCTGGGGGCGCGCCACAACAAGCGCAAAGTCTGTCTTCCCACCCCGGCGCCGACACGCCGCCAATCGGTTGTCGGGCTGGTTTCCTGGATGCAGAGCAATCCGCAATATCTCGACGAGCCGGCGGCGAGCGGCGTGTTGCGCTATTTCATCAACACCTATCCCTGCAACCGCAAGACCTTTCAGTGGTCGCCGCCGGGGCCGATGCAATAACCGCGAAAGGGCCGATCAGGGGCAGCGCCCCGAGACCGCCATTCCGAAGAGCGGTTTCCAAAGGCATTGCCTTTGGTGGGGGCAGGGGCAAAGCCCCTGCTCTTATTATAACTGCTTTTTTCCCAACGCATCCCTAATGGAGATGCGCGAGATGCTCGGCATTGCGGATTTCGGCCGGCGTGATCAGCCTGGCTTGCGCCACGCGAACGGAATGGAGTGGTCCTTCTATTTCGCGGCGCCAGAAATCGAGAAAGCGGTGCAGGACGGGAAAGCGTGGCGCGAGATCGAGATCCTGCCAGACGAAGCTTTGCAGGACGCCGGGGTGGTCTGGCATGCGATAGAGGATTTCGGCGGTGGTCAGGCGGTAATGCCGCAACTGATCAGAGAGGTTCATGCGTGGGTCTCCTTGCGTCGGGCGCTCCTTGCGGGGGCGCCTCGCGCGATGCTAGCCAAAATGCCCGCCATTTCAATAAAAATGTCATGAAATCAGGATCTTATCACTCTCTCAAGGGGAGTGCTGCCAGGTGCTTGACAGAGGCGCGGAACCCGCCTAAATCGCTGGCACTCCTCGATGGGGAGTGCTAACACGTCCTGGCTCCCGCGCTGGTGAGGCATGCGTGTCGGCATAAATCCGAAATCCACGTAACCAAAGTTTCAGGAGCGATCCGCATGAAGTTCCGTCCCCTGCACGACCGGGTCGTCGTCCGGCGGCTCAACGCCGAGGAAAAGACCGCAGGCGGCATCATCATCCCCGACACCGCCAAGGAAAAGCCGATGGAAGGCGAGATCGTCGCCGTCGGCCCCGGCGCCCGCAACGAGCGCGGCGAGTTGGTGGCGCTCGACGTCAAGGCGGGCGACATCGTGCTGTTCGGCAAATGGTCTGGCACCGAGGTCAAGATCGACGGCGAAGAGCTGCTGATCATGAAGGAATCCGACGTGATGGGTGTGATCGAAGGCAGCACGGCCAAGAAGAAGGCCGCCTGAGGCGACCCCGCGCATTCATCCGAACACGTAAGGAACATAGGAAATGGCTGCTAAGGAAGTGCGTTTTTCGGCCGATGCCCGCCAGCGCATGCTGCGTGGCGTCGACATCCTGGCCGATGCGGTCAAGGTCACTCTCGGCCCCAAGGGCCGCAACGTCGTCATCGACAAGAGCTTCGGCGCGCCGCGCATCACCAAGGACGGTGTCACGGTCGCGAAAGAGATCGAGCTTGCCGACAAGTTCGAGAACATGGGCGCGCAGATGGTGCGCGAGGTCGCGAGCAAGACCAACGACATCGCCGGTGACGGCACCACGACGGCGACCGTGCTGGCGCAGGCGGTGGTCCGCGAGGGGCTGAAGGCGGTCGCCGCCGGCATGAACCCGATGGATCTCAAGCGCGGCGTCGACAAGGCGGTCGCGGTCGTCGTCGAGGAGCTCAAGAAGCACTCGAAGAAGATCACGACGCCGGCCGAGACCGCGCAGGTCGGCGCCATCGCCGCCAACGGCGAGACCGAAATCGGCAAGATGATCGCGGAAGCGATGCAGAAGGTCGGCAACGAGGGCGTGATCACGGTCGAGGAAGCCAAGGGCATCCAGACCGAGCTCGACGTCGTCGAGGGCATGCAGTTCGACCGCGGCTACATGTCGCCCTACTTCATCACCAACTCGGAAAAGATGATCACCGAGCTGGATCAGCCCTACATCCTGATCCACGAGAAGAAGCTCTCCGGCCTGCAGCCGATGCTGCCGCTGCTCGAAGCGGTGGTGCAGTCCGGCCGGCCGCTCCTCGTCATCGCCGAGGATGTGGAAGGCGAGGCGCTGGCGACCCTCGTCGTCAACAAGCTCCGTGGCGGCCTCAAGGTCGCGGCGGTGAAGGCGCCGGGCTTCGGCGACCGCCGCAAGGCCATGCTGGAAGACATCGCCATCCTCACCGGCGGCCAGGTGATCAGCGACGATCTCGGCATCAAGCTCGAGACCGTGACCCTCAACATGCTCGGCAAGGCGAAGCGGGTTCTCATCGAGAAAGAGAACACGACGGTCATCGAAGGCGCGGGCAAGAAGGCCGACATCACCGGCCGCTGCAACCAGATCCGCGCCCAGATCGAGGAGACCACCTCCGATTACGATCGCGAGAAGCTGCAAGAGCGCCTCGCCAAGCTCGCCGGCGGTGTCGCCGTGATCCGCGTCGGCGGCGCGACCGAGGTCGAGGTCAAGGAGCGCAAGGACCGCGTCGATGACGCGCTGCACGCGACCCGTGCCGCGGTCGAGGAAGGCATCGTTCCCGGCGGCGGCGTCGCGCTCGCGCGTGCCTCGCTCGTGCTCGCCAAGCTCAAGGCCGAGAACGACGATCAGCGCTTCGGCATCGACATCGTCCGCAAGGCGGTGCAGACGCCGCTCCGTCAGATCGCCGAGAATGCCGGCGAGGACGGCGCGGTGATCGCCGGCAAGGTGCTCGACAAGGACGACTACACCTGGGGCTTCGATGCCCAGTCCGGCGAGTTCAAGGATCTGACGAAGGCCGGCATCATCGACCCGACCAAGGTCGTGCGCTCGGCGCTGCAGGACGCCGCCTCGGTCGCTGGCCTCTTGATCACCACCGAAGCGATGGTGGCCGAGAAGCCGGAGAAGAAGGCCCCGCCGGCGATGCCGCCGGGCGGTGGCATGGGCGATATGGATTTCTGATCGTCCGCCTCCGGCCTTGCCACGCGGGATCCTCGCCGAGCGGGCCGGAACCGAAATGGGCTGAATGGGAGGCGGGCCTGCGGGTCCGCCTCCCTCTTTTTTTGCCGCGGCGCGAAAATCACGTCGCGTGATAGGCCCCTTTCCATGCCGTCTTGCCCGCGGCGGAACCCGCGGGTGGTTTCGTCTTCGGGCTGAAATGGCAGAAGGGGGCCGCGGCGCAGCGCCAGCATTCGGGCTTCCGCGCCTTGCACACATAGCGCCCGTGCAGGATCAGCCAATGATGCGCATCGCGCAGCGTCTCCGGCGGCAGGCGTTTGAGCAGCGCCTCCTCGACGGCGCGCGGCGTCTTGCCAGGCGCGAGCCCGGTGCGGTTACCGAGGCGAAAGATATGGGTATCGACCGCCATCGTCGGCTGTCCGAAGGCGACGTTGAGCACGACATTGGCGGTTTTGCGCCCGACCCCGGGCAGCGCTTCGAGGGCGGCGCGCTCGCCCGGCACCTTTCCTCCGTGACGCTCGACGAGAAGGCGCGCGAGTTCGGCGATATGGCGTGCTTTCGACTGCCAGAGCCCGATCGAGCGGATGAAGGGGGCGATGCCATCCGCGCCGAGCGCCGCCATGGCCGCGGCATCGGCGGCGGCAGCGAAGAGAGCCGGGGTCGCGCGGTTGACTGCGGCATCGGTGGTTTGCGCCGACAGCACGACGGCGACCAGGAGGGTGAAGGGGTCGCGGTAGTGAAGCTCGGTCCGCGGCTGCGGGTTGGCGCGCGCGAGGGCGGCGATGAAATGCCGCACCTCCGCGGCCGAGAGCGGTTTGGCCGCGCGCGCCGGTGCCGGTTGCGATGGTTTGCGTGGGGTTTTCGCCATGGCCTCGCTTCTCGCGCCGCGGGTTTGGGATGACAAGCGGCGGCGGCATGTTACCCTCAATGCCATGGCCGGCGCCGAGGAAAAGGGCATGAGCGATATCGCGGCGGACGCGCCGCTGTTCGAGGCGGTGATCGTGCCGCATCGCAGCCTCTCGCGGCACGGCCTCGCCCTCGTCATCGCCGCGGTGGCTGCCGCGGGCAGCCTCACCGCCCTCCTGTTTTTTCTGCTCGGGGCTTGGCCGGTCGCCGGGTTCAGCGGCGCCGAGATCGCGCTCGCGGCGATCCTGATCCGCGCCCATGCTCGGGTTGCGCGCGAAAGCGAAGTGGTATTGCTCTCCGAACGCCGGCTCCGCGTGATCCGCACCGACCGCAAGGGGGGGCGTCGGGAGAGTGTCCTCGATCCCGCCTGGCTTCGCGTCGAATTGCGGGAACGCCCGGGGCGGGTGCCAGCACTTCTGCTCGCCGGCGGGCGGGCGCGCCACGAAATCGCGGCGCGTCTTGGGGAGGTGGAAAAGCGCGATTTGGCCGCGGCCCTCGCCGAGGCGCTCCATGCTTGGCGCCATCCGCGCTTCGACAACCCGCAGCTGCGTGACGAGTGAGAGCGGGGCCTGCCCTCAGCCGCCCCCGCCTTCAGCCGCCCCCGCCCTCAGCCGCCGGTGACGCTCATATGGCGGGCGAGCGCGGGGCGGCGATGCTCGCGGTCGATGACGAAATCATGCCCTTTGGGCTTGCGCGCGATCGCGGCAAGGATCGCCGCGTGGAGCGCCTCGTCGCTCTCTTCGCGGCGCAGCACGGCGCGGAGATCGGCGGCATCTTCCTGGCCGAGGCACATATAGAGTGTGCCCGTGCAGGTGAGGCGCACGCGGTTGCAGGATTCGCAGAAATTATGGGTGAGCGGCGTGATGAAGCCGAGTTTTTGCCCGGTTTCGCCGACGTCGTAATAGCGCGCCGGCCCGCCGGTGCGGTAATCGCTCGCGGTCAGCGTCCAGTTGCGGCGGAGCCGGGCACGAACGAGCGAGAGCGGCAGATATTGCGCCGTGCGGTCGCCCTCGATCTCGCCGAGCGGCATGGTTTCGATCAGGCAGAGATCGAACCCGTGTTCGCCGCACCAGGCGAGCATGGCGTCGATTTCGTGCTCATTCACCTCCTTGAGCGCGACCATATTGATCTTGATCGCAATTCCCGCCGCCTTGGCGGCGAAGATGCCGTCCAGCGTGCGCTCGATCCGGCCCCAACGGGTGATGGCGGTGAAGGTCTCGGCGCGCAGCGTATCGAGGCTGACATTGATCCGCCGCACCCCGGCTTCGTGGAGAGGGGAGGCGAAACGGGCGAGCTGGCTGCCGTTGGTGGTGAGCGTCAATTCGTCGAGCCCGTTGCCGAGCCGGCTCCCGAGCCGTTCGAACAGGCGGAGGACATCGCGGCGGACCAGCGGCTCGCCGCCGGTGATGCGGAGTTTTCTGACGCCGAGCGCGATGAAGGCGGCGCAGAGCCGCTCCATCTCTTCGAGCGAAAGGATCTCCGCTTTCGGCAGGAAGGTCATGTCTTCGGCCATGCAATAGACGCAGCGGAAATCGCAGCGATCGGTGACCGATACGCGGAGATAGGTGATATCGCGGCCGAAGGGATCGCGCATGGGTGCAAAAACCTCTATCTCGTGCCGCCCGGCGGCAGAGGGTGAGTCTAATCTCGGTCCTGGCACGGCGTTGTGCAAGGGTGCATCGTCGCGTCACTCACTCCGTGTCGTCGGCGACGATATCGAGCAGAACGCTGGCAATATTTACCAGAATTTTGCCAATGTGCTCGAAATTGACGGTCACCCGGTTGCCGATCGCCGATTGCACCTGCCCGATCCCCCATTCCGGCCGGGCCGGATTGCGGACCCATTGGCCGGGTTCGATCGGCCCCCCGGGAGGTGCGGCCAGTGAAGCGGCGGCCAGTGAAACGGCGGGCGGTGTGGTGGATCGATCCCCCATGACGGCGATGATGTGGGATCGCCGCTGACATGTCGAGGGACATGCCCACCGGGTGAGTGTGCGTGGCGACGAGATAAGGGATTGAGACATGACATCGAAGAGGTCTTGCCTGCCGATGGCCGAACTGGTGGCGGCCCGGCTTTGCCACGATTTCAGCGGCTTGATCGGCACGCTGGGCGGTGCGCTCGAGAACCTGGCCGAGGAGGTCGGGATGGGTGAGGGCGGGGCGGAAGACGAGGCGCTCGGCCTCGCGCGCGAGGCGGCGCACGAGCTCGGCCAGCGGCTCCGCCTCTGGCGCGCGGCCTGGACCGGGATTTCGGAGACGATGGCGATCGCCGATCTCTTTGCGCTCCTCCGCGCCTTGCCGGCGGCGCGCAAACTGCGGCTTGCGGCGAGCGGCATCCCGGACGACGTCGCCTTCGCGCCCGAAGAGGCGCGGGTGATCCTCAACGTGCTGATCCTCGCCGCCGAAGGCGCGGGCGAGGGCGGCAGCATTCGCCTCGCGGCGCAAGCGGAGGGGACGCTGGTTTTGATGCTGGAGGGCAAGGCCGCGAGATGGCCGGCGGCATTGGCGGCCTGGCTCAGCGATGACGCCGCCGCGATCGCCGCCTGCGATCAGCCGCGCGCGATCCAGGGGCCGCTCACGGCGCTGATCGCGCGCGAAAGCGGCGCCGAACTCTCGCTTTTGCTCGCAACCGGCCCGGCCTCCGGCCCGGCGCCGCTGCTCATCCGCTTGGCCGGCGGCTGAACCAGGGTGCTCCCGGTCAGCGGAAGGCGCCGAGTGCGGCGCGAACGGCGAGATCGGCATAATCCTCGGCACGCAATGTGCCCTCGGCGCGGCGCCAGCGCGGCGCCTCGTTCAGCATCGCCAGCAGCGAGAGCGTGAGCGGGCCGATGAGCGCGCCGGCGCGTTTTTTCGGTGCCGCGGCGGCGAGGGCGTCGCGGAACAGGGCCAAAAGCCAGCGCTCGCGGGCGCGGAGATCCTGGGTTCGCGCCGCGGGCAAAAACCGGGCGGCCTCGCGCAGCAGAAGATGGCCGTTCGCACCTGCCCCGGTGATGAAGGCGAGATAGGCGCGGGCCAGCGTTTCGAGCCGCGCGAGCGGCGCCAGCGTCTCATCATCGGCGCGCTCGACGGCTTCGAGGAGGGCGAGCAGATGCGCCTCCAGAACCGCGTGGAGCAGCACCTCCTTGGTCGCATAATAATTGGTGATGCCGTTCGGGGTGACGCCAAGCGCGCGGGCGAGGCCGGCGAGCGAAGCGCCTTGGTAGCCCTGGGCGGCGAAGAGGGTCGCAGCCCCCGCCCGGATGATGGCCGAGCGCGCATCAAAGCCCGGCTTGCGGCGGTTGGGCAGGCGCTGGTCGGGAAGGGGGGTGGTTTCCGGCATCAGGCGATCATTCCGCAAGCGGCGATCAGCCGCAAGCCGGGAGCGGAGAGGAGGAGGCTTTACCCGCGCGCGGCGATGCGGCAGGTTCGCAGCATGAGCATTCTCCTCCACGACCTCGCCGCGGCCGATCCCGCGCTTCGCTTCAGCCCCTTTTGCTGGCGGACCAAATTCGCATTGGCACATAAGGACTTGCCGGGCGAGGCGCGCCCTTGGCGGTTTCATGAGACCGAGCGCCTTGCCGCGCTCGGCGCCGAAAAAGTGCCGGTGATCGAGGATCGCGGTCGGATCATCGCCGATTCCTGGGCCATCGCCACCTATCTCGAAGACGCCTATCCGGGGCGGCCGAGCCTGTTCGGCGGCGCGGCCGGGCTCGCCCATGCCCGCTTCATCAACGCCTGGGCCGATAGCGTGCTCAATGCCGCGATTTTGCCTCTGGTTGCGGCCGATATCTGGGCCGCGCTCGATCCCCGCGATCAGCCCTATTTCCGCCAAACCCGCGAGGCGCGCCTCGGCCGCGGGCTCGAGGCAGAGGACAC
>JAKAQU010000104.1 GCA_021819535.1 Pseudomonadota bacterium
ATCCGCCCGTCATCGGCGGTCTCAAAATTCACCACCTCGTTGATATTGCCCATGTTCATTTCCTCCGCCAGATCCAGTTTGTCACACTTCGAGCCACTCATGGCGAATTTTCGCATTCGCCGAAAATTCCGCCGCCGTTCCCTCGAACACGATGCTGCCATGGCCCATGACATAGAGCCGTTCTGCGAGTTCGAGCGCGATCGCCAGTTTCTGCTCGACGAGCAGGATGGTGACGCCGCGGCGCGCGACCTCGGCGAGGAGATCGCGCACCCGCTCGACCATCATCGGCGCGAGACCCTCGGTCGGCTCATCGACCATGATCAGGCGCGGATTGCCCATCAATGTGCGGCAGATGGTGAGCATCTGCTGCTCGCCGCCGGAAAGTGCTCCGGCCGGGGCGGATGCGCGCTCGCCAAGGCGCGGGAACAGCGCATAGGCGTCGGCGAGGGCAAAGGGCGCCCCGCGCGCGGCAACCCCGCGCTTTTCACCGAGGATGAGGTTTTCGGCAACCGTGAGATCGGGAAAGATCGCGCGGTCCTCGGGAACATAGCCGAGCCCGGCGCGCGCGATCGCGTGTGGGGCGAGATGGCTGATCTCCTGGCCATTGAGGCGGATCGAGCCGGTGCGCTGGACGCCGCCCATGATCGCCTTCAGCGTCGTCGAGCGGCCGGCGCCGTTCCGCCCGAGCAAGGCCACGATCTCGCCCTCGCCGATCGTGAGCGCGACCCCGCGCAAAACCTGGCTCTTGCCGTACCAGGCATCGAGATCGCGGACAGTGAGCATCAGGTCAGCACCTCGGCCGCCGCGCCGAGATAGGCCGCGCGGACACGGGCATCGCCGCGCACGGACGCCGGCGGGCCGGAGGCGATGACGCCGCCATCGGCGAGCACGGTGATGGTATCGGCGAGATCGAAAACCACCGAGAGATCATGCTCGATCATCACGAGGGTGCGCCCGGCCGACAGTCTCCGCAACAGGGTGACCGTGCGCTCGGTCTCGGCGCGGCTCATGCCCGCCGTCGGCTCGTCGAGCAGGATGGTATGGGCGCCGCCGACCAGGGCGAGACCGATCTCGAGCGCCCGCTGCTCGGCATAGGCCAGCGCGTCGGCGGCGACATCGCGCCGCGGGCCGAGTTCGAGGAGGGTGAGCATTTCCTCGACCTGTTCGGCAAGTTCGGCAAACCCGTCGAGCCGGCGCCAGAAGGCATGGCCGCAGCCGGCGTTGCGCATGCCGGCGATACGCAGATTCTCGAACACCGAAAGCCGCGGGAAAAGGCTCGTCACCTGGAAACTCCGCGCGAGCCCACGGCGGAAAATGGCATGCGGCGAAAGCCCGGTGATGTTTTCGCCAGCGAGCCAGACTTCGCCGCGATCGAGGCGGAGGCGGCCGGTGATGAGGTGAAACAACGTCGATTTGCCGGCGCCGTTGGGGCCGATGATGGTGTGCCGCGTGCCGGCCGCGATGTCGAGCGAGATGTCGCGGAGAATGGAGGTCGGCCCGAAGCTTTTATAAAGCCCGCGGAGCGAGAGCGCGCTCGTCATCGCCCCCTCCTGCCGGCGGCGAACGCGGCGGCTTCCTGCCAGGCCGCGCGCGCGCCTGGCGCAAGGCGGCTCAGAAGGGCTGCGCCGAAGAGGAAGAGCGCGAGCGGGATGAGCCATTGCCAGGGGGTGGTCGGCGAGACGGCGAGGCCGAACAGATGGCCGGGCTTCCCCCCGCCCCGCACCGCTTGCAGCCGATAGGCGAGTTCGGCAAGACCGATGATCCCGGCGAGCGTCACCAGGGCCGCCGGCAGGAGCGCGAGATAGGCGGCGAGCAGGCGCCCGCCGAGGCCGCCGCGCAGGATCGGCGCGTGGCTCCGTATGATCCCGGAAATCCCCCCCGGTGCCCACAGCACCATGGCGACGAAGATCAGGCCGGAATAGAGCTGCCAGGCATCGGTGAGGGTGCCGAGCGCCATTTGCAGGAGCGTGATCAGAACCGCGCCGATGATGGGGCCGGAAAACGTCCCGACACCGCCGATATAGGTCATCAGGAGGACGGCGCCCGAGGCCTGCGAGCCGATATTGGAGACGGTGAGGATTTCATCGTTGAGCGCCTGCATGCCGCCGGCGATGCCGGCAAAGAAGCCGGAGAGGATGAAGGTGAGAAAGCGGATGCGCGCCGGGTCATAGCCGAGAAAATCGACGCGGAGCGGATTGTCGCGAACGGCGTTCGCAAGCCGCCCGAGCGGTGTCCTCGTCACCCCCCACATCAAGGCCGCCGCGATCAGCGCCCAGAAGGCGAGGACATAATAGATTTGCGAGGCCGCGCCGAAATCGAAGCCGAAGAGCGGCATCCCGCCGGAGCGGTCGCCCGAGACGCCCTCCTCGCCGCCAAACCATTGTGGGATCATGACGACCAGCGCGACCGCCAATTCGGCGATGCCGAGCGTGATCATCGCGAACGCCGTGCCTTCGCGCCGGGTCGAGATCCAGCCCGCCGGCACGGCGACGAAGGCGCCGCCGAGCGCGCCGGCGAGCGGCAGAAGCGCGACCGGCAGCGGCAAGCCGCCATCGACCCATTTCAGGAGATGCATGGTCGCGAAACCGCCGAGGCCGAAAAACACCGCGTGCCCGAAATCGAGCATGCCGCCTTGGCCGAGCAGCATGTTGAAGGAGAGCGCGAACACGATCGCGATCGCCATGCGGTTCAGGAGCGAAAGACCGAAGCCGCTCGCGAAAAGATGCGGCGCGATCAGCGCGACCACGATCGCAAGGCCAAAGACGAGGGCGATTTTCAGCCCGCCCTGTCGCGCGTGGCGGCTCTTTGTGGCGGCGAGGGTGGTTGCGGGTTGCGACATCTCAATCCGCCCGCGCGCCCATCAGCCCGCGCGGATGGAGTGCGAGCACGAGCACCAGCATGAGATAGGGCACCGCCGGCGCGGCATGGGCGATGGTGATCTGCCCGAGCGCGCCATGCGGGTCGAGCGGCAGACCGATATGCCCGAGCATGGCGCCGAGCGGCATATCGAGGGTGATGGAGACGGTCTGGATCAAGCCGATGGCGAGCGAGGCGATGAGCGCGCCGGGGATCGAGCCGAGGCCGCCCATGATGACGACGGCAAAGACGATGGCGCCGAGCGCTTCCGCCATGCCGGGCGTCGTCGTGAAGGCATTGCCGCCGATCACGCCGGCGAGGCCGGCGAGCGCGCAGCCGGCGCCGAAGACGAGGGTGAACACGCGCGGCACGTCATGGCCGAGCATCGCCACCATGTCGGGATGGGTGAGGGCGGCACGGATGACGAGCCCGAGCCTTGTCCGCGCCAGCGCCGCATAGAGCCCGGCGAAGATCGCGACCGAAACCGCCATCATGAACAGGCGATAAGCCTGATACTGGATGCCGCCGAGGGTGAAGGCGGGAAAATCGAGGAGTGCTGGCACGCGATAGGGCACCGCGCTCCGCCCCCAGATCAGCGGCACGATCTCGCCGATGATGAAGGCGAGACCGACGGTGAACAAAAGCTCGGCGAGCTTGCCATGGCGATGCACGGCGCGAAGACCATAGCGCTCGACCGCGACCCCGAGCACGCCGACGAGGAGGGGGGCTGCGATCAGCGCCGGCCAGAAGCCGAGGCCGACGCTGATCGTGTAGGCGAAATAGGCGCCGAGCATATAGAAGCTGGCATGGGCAAAGTTCAAAACGCCCATCATGCCGACGATCAGCGTGAGCCCGCTCGACAGCATGAACAATAGCAGCCCATAGACCAGGCCGTTGAGCAGAACGAAGAGAGCTTCTTGCATCGGGCGCGCCGGGGCTTGCGCGATCGCGCCGCTCAGCCCGGCGCTTTCATCGCACAGGTGGTCGGAAGCCGGGTTTCCTCGGCGTCGAAGCGCTTGATGGTTTTGAAGCCGAGGGGCACGCCCGGAAACATATGCGGCATGTCGGGGGCGAGGATCGAGACATACATCGGTTGCAGCAACTGATGGTTGTCGGCGCGGATTTCCTCGGGGCCGAGCGGGGTCTGGAACTTCATCCCCGAAAGCACTCGCCCGACCTTCAAGGGATCGGCGCTGTCGGCCTGCTTCATCGCCGCGGCCAGCGTGTCGATCATGTCGACGACGCGCCAGTAATAGAAATTCTCATTGTATTTGGCTTTGAACTCCGCCGCCATGCGGTCGATCGCGGGGGCATCGACGTTCTCGTGCCACTCGCTGATCTGGGCATCGCCCTTGCCGGCCATGCCGACCGCCTGCACCGTCTCGCGGGCGCCGAGATAGTAGGTGAAGAAGGTCGCGGGAAAGCCGGTATCGGCGGCGGCCTTGACCAAAAGGGTGAGATCAGTGCCCCAAGCGCCGGTCACCACGGCATCCGCGCCGGCGGCGCGCATCTTGGCGATATAGGGCGTGAAATCGGTGACTTTGCCGAGCGGCACGCGCTCGGTGCCGACGATCTGAAGATCGGGCCGCTTGTTGCCGATCATCGCGACGGCCGCGCGCTCCACCGACTGGCCGAAGGAATAATCCTGGTTGAAGACATAGACCTTGTGGATATTGGGGCTCGCGACGATGTAACTGGCGAGCGCCTTCATTTTCATGTCGCTGTCGGCATCGAAGCGGAAATGCCACCAATTGCATTTTTCGTTGGTGAGGGCAGGATCGACGGCGGCGTAATTGAGATAGAGCACGGCGTGCTCGGGATCGCGGCGGTTGTTTTTCGCCGTCGCATCCGACAACGCGAAGGCGACCGAGGAGCCATTGCCCTGGGTGATGTAGTGGATCCCGTCATCGACCGCCTTGCGGAACAGGGTCAGGGATTTTTCCGCGCTCACCTCGTTGTCCATCACCACGAGTTCGAAGGTGCGGTTGCCGGCGGCGTGGCTGGCGTTGACGCGGTCGATCGCGAAGCGGAAATGCTGCTCGCCGAGGCGGCCGGTCGAAGCGAAAGGCCCGCTCATCGGGTCGATATAGGCGATGCGCACCACCTCATCGGCGCGCGCGGGCGCGATCGCCGCCATCAGCGCGCCGGCCGCGACCGTGCCAAGAGCCAGAGATTTGAGACGCTTCATATCCGCCCTCCCAGACGTTTAGCTTCGTGTTTCGTTGCCACTCGTTTTTGTCCTCTGCCGGCAATCAATCGGCCTTGCCAATGAGCCGCCAGCGATCTTCTATGGCGGAGAGATTGCAACCGGCCGCCGAGGCCTGTCAATGAACGCTTATTTACGTAAAGGGAAGGAAGTTGCCGTGAATGATAAAACAACGCCCAGGATGCTCCCCCCGGCGCTTCGCGCGCCGCTCGCGCTTCCGGCGATCGCGGCCCCGCTCTTCATCATCTCCAATCCCGATCTCGTCATCGCCCAGTGCAAATCCGGCGTCATCGGCACCTTCCCCTCGCTCAACGCCCGCCCGGCGGAGATGCTCGATACCTGGCTCACCCGGATCAAGACCGAGCTTGCCGCGCATGACGCGAGTGGGGCGGAAATTCGCGCGGCCCCCTTCGCGGTCAATCTCATCGTCCACCGCTCGAACGACCGGCTGGAACACGATCTTTCGCTCTGCGTTGCGCATCGCGTGCCGATCGTCATCACTTCGCTCGGCGCGCGCACCGAGGTCAACGACGCCATTCACGGCTATGGGGGTGTCGTTTTGCACGATGTCATCAATAATGGGTTTGCGCGAAAGGCGATCGAGAAGGGGGCGGATGGGCTGATCGCGGTCGCCGCCGGCGCCGGCGGCCATGCCGGGCGGATTTCCCCCTTTGCCCTGATCCAGGAAATCCGCGCCTGGTTTTCCGGCCCGCTCGCGCTCTCGGGCGCCATTGCGACCGGCGGCGCGGTGCTCGCGGCCCAGGCGATGGGGGCCGATTTCGGCTATATCGGCTCCGCCTTCATCGCAACCGAGGAGGCCAACGCCGCCGCCGCCTACAAGGCGGCGATCGTCGCCGCCGCCGCCGAGGATATCGTCTATACCAATCTCTTCACCGGCGTGCATGGCAATTACCTTCGCGCCAGCATCGTCAATGCCGGGCTCGATCCCGATCATCTGCCGGAATCGGATCCATCGCAGATGAATTTCGGCTCCGAGCGCGTCAAACCCTGGCGCGATATCTGGGGCTCGGGCCAGGGGGTCGGCGCGGTGCGGGAGGTGGTGCCGGCGGCCATGCTGATCGCGCGCTTGCGGGGGGAATATCAGGCGGCGCGGGCGCGGCTTTGCACCACGTCCTGAGCTTGGTCCTGCGCTTGCCGGGGCTGCCTCTCGCCTCAGGCGGCGTTGGCGAGCCGATCGACGAGGGTTTCGAGGACGGAGGCGAACATCTCGCCGGTCAGCCGCTTGGTCGAGGTGTTGTAGCGCGAGACGTGATAGCTGTCGGCCAGCATCAAGCCATCGGGCAGAGTGTGGACCGCATTGTGGCGAAAGCGGAACCGCGCGAGCGGCGCGCCGCAGGCTTTGAGAACCGCGGTATGGGCGACGACGCCGAGGGCGAGGACGGCTTCGAGGCGCATCATGCTTTTGAATTCGCCGACCAGGAAACGGTTGCAGGCATTGATTTCCGCCGGCTGTGGCAAATTCCCCGGCGGCGCGCAACGCACGGCGTTGACGATGCGGCAGTCGCGGAGACTGAGCCCGTCATCGGCGCGCGCGTCATAGCTTCCTTCCGCGAAGCCGAAGCGAAGCAGCGTCTCGTAGAGAAGGATGCCGGCGTAATCCCCGGTGAAGGGCCGGCCGGTGCGGTTGGCGCCGCGCAATCCGGGGGCGAGGCCGACCACCAGAAGCCGCGCATCGCGCGAGCCGAAGCCGGGAACCGGGGCGTTGAACCATGTGGGTTCGGCGTCGCGATTGGCCTCGCGGTAGGCGACGAGGCGGGGACAAAGCGGGCAATCACGCGCCGGCTCGGGCTCGGGCGCCATCCCGGGGTCAGACATCGTCGTGATGCGACGTCTCGGCGCCGCCATGGCGTGGTGCGGTGCGGGGGCGGGGCTCGGTCTGGCGGCGGGTGAATTCGGGCGCGATGTCGGCGATTTCGATGAACTGGTCGGCCTGGCGGCGCAGCTCATCGGCGACCATCGGCGGGCTGGTGCGGATCGAGGACACCACCGAGACGCGCACGCCGCGGCGCTGCACCGCCTCCACCAGGCGGCGGAAATCGGCATCGCCGCTGAACAGGACGGCGTGGTCGAGACGCGGGCTCAGCTCCAGCATGTCGATCGCGAGTTCGATATCCATATTGCCCTTGACGCGGCGGCGACCGGAGGCGTCGGTAAATTCCTTGGCGGGCTTCGTCACCAGGGTATAACCGTTATAGGCGAGCCAGTCGGTGAGCGGTTTGAGGGGGGAGTATTCCTCGGTTTCGAGCAGCGCCGAGTAGTAATAGGCGCGGATCATGTGCGAACGGGTGCGGAAAAATTCGAGCAAGCTGCGATAATCGACATCGAACCCGAGATTGCGCGATACCGAATAGAGGCTGGCGCCATCGATGAATAGGGCAAGACGTTCAGAGGCGACGAAATCCATGAGTGCAAATCCTTTCCGGGCTGCAATAGGCTACCCCAGGCATTGGGGTATTGACTTCAGTGGCGATGATACCCTCTCCCGCTTCGGCGGAAAAGAGGAAGTGCCAGGCTGGCGCGGGCGATGATCGTCATCGCGCTCGGGGCCAATCTTGCCGGCCCCGACGGCACGCCGCCGCTCGTCACCTGCACGCGCGCGCTCGCGGCGGTCGCGAGCCTTCCCGGGCTTGCGCTCCGCGCCGCCTCGCCCTGGTATGAGAGTGCGCCGGTGCCACCGTCCGGCCAGCCGCCCTATATCAACGGCGTTGCGTCTTTCAGTGGCATCATCGCGCCCGAGGCGCTGCTTTCGGCGCTCCAGGCGATCGAGGCGCGTTTCGGCCGTCTCCGCGGCCTGCCCAACGCGGCGCGCACGCTCGATCTCGACATCATCGATCTCGATGGGCTGTGCCGCGCCTCTCCCGACCCGATCCTGCCGCATCCGCGCGCGCATGAGCGGGCTTTCGTGCTGGCCCCGCTCGCCGATATCGCCCCGGACTGGCGTCATCCGGTGCTCGGCCAGAGTGCCGCGGCACTGCTGGCCGGCTTGCCGGGACAAATGATCCGAAAGCTTGCGGCGAGAGACGCGGCGCGATAGCGCTGAGCCGGCTCAGACGGCGAGTTGCGCGAGACCGGCGCCCGCCATTTCGCTCGGCGGCGGCGGCGCGGCGGCGGCGCGTTGCGCCCGCAGCCCCTCGATCATGTCGCGGTTGACGCTGATCAGGGGATCGAGCGGCAAATTCTCCGTCATCGCCCTGGTGCTGTAGCGCATCGCCCAGAAGCCGAGCGCGGTGAGGTTCTGTTTGAGTTCATCGGGAAGCTGGTTGGTCTCGAGCGCCAGATCCTTGACGATCGCCGACCACAGGCGCTGGTTGTGGAACAGAGCCTCGATGCGGGTCTTGTCGTCTGCTGCCATGGCCTTGGTCAGCAGCGCGTTGGCGTTGGTGAAAATCAGGATTTCGTTATCCTGAGCCGTCGCCGAGAAGCGGCGGGCGGTTTCATACTGCGCGAGATTACGGTTCATGATGGGTTTCCGTCTTCCATTCTGGAACGCGCGAAGGACGGCCGGGCCGGCGGTTCGATCTCGGCTTGAACTTGCCGGTATCGAACCACCTCGTTGATTGAGTGGTCTGATTTACGCCGTCGAAGACAAATCGGACGGCGATCAGACCACTAAGGCCCGGTCGCTTGTTCAGGCGTTGGTTACTGGAACAGGTTCAAGAGAACCTGCGGCTGAGCGTTGGCGATCGAGAGCGTGCGGATGGCGAGCTGCTGCTTGGTCTGCAGCGAGTTCAACTGCGCGCTTTCGGTGGCCATAGAT